>CAKZLT010000054.1 GCA_937127195.1 uncultured Saprospiraceae bacterium | reverse complement strand
ATCTCAGCAATTCCACCAGCATTATCAGCAATTGGTCCAAATGCATCAATTGCTAATTGCATAGCAGTTGTTGACATCATACCAGCAGCAGCAATTGCAACTCCGTAAAGACCAGCAAAATGATGGGAAAGGTAAATACCAGCGGCTAAGATAATAGTAGGGATAAAAGTTGATTCCATACCAACAGATAGCCCACCGATAATATTAGTAGCAGCACCTGTATCTGATTGCTGAATAATTGAAGTAACTGGACGTTTCCCCATAGCTGTATAGTATTCAGTTACGATACTCATTAAAGCACCTACAACAGAACCAACTAGAACGGCATAGAATACATCCATTCTTGTAAACTCATATCCACGAAGGTTCATAGTTCCTTCAGGAAGCATATTTGTAATGATAAAGAAACAACCTACAATTGAAACTGCAATTGAAACCCAGTTTCCTCTGTTAAGTGCTGCTTGAACATCACCTTTTTCGTCTTTAATATTGATGAAGAAAAATCCAATAATTGAAAAGATAATCCCAGTAGCTGCAATAACCATTGGAAGTAAAATTGGAGAAAGACCGCTAAAAGCATCATTTACTACAATTTCTCTACCTAATACCATTGTTGCTAAAATTGTAGCTACATAAGAACCAAATAAGTCAGCTCCCATACCTGCAACATCACCAACATTATCACCAACATTATCAGCAATAGTTGCTGGATTTCTGATATCATCTTCAGGAATCCCGGCTTCTACTTTACCAACAAGGTCAGCTCCAACATCAGCAGCTTTTGTATAGATACCACCACCAACTCTAGCGAAAAGAGCAATAGATTCAGCACCAAGAGAAAAACCAGCTAAAATCTCAATAGCTTTTTCCATATATAAACCATTAGCATCTCCACCATTTGGAAGAACTACAGTCTTATAAAGAATAACAAAAATAATCCCAAGACCTAAAACAGCAAGACCTGCTACTCCAAGACCCATAACTGTTCCACCTGTAAAAGCAACTTTTAGTGCAGCTTTTAAAGATGTTCTAGCAGCTTGAGTTGTACGAACATTTGCTTTAGTTGCAATGTTCATCCCAAGATAACCAGCATATGCTGAAAGGATTGCTCCAACAATAAATGAAACTGCGATAAGCGGAGAAGAAGTCTCTACTAAAGTTCCTGACCAACCAAGAGCGATAGCTGCTACGATTGCGAAAAGAGTTAATACTTTCCATTCTGCTTTTAGAAAGGCCATTGAACCCTCAGCAATGTAATTTGCCAATTCGACCATGTTTTCTTCACCAGAAGCTTGCTTAGATACCCATGATGACTTGATCACCATCCATACTAAACCAATAATCCCCAACACAGGGATCGCATAAAGAACTTGAGATTCCATTAAACCACCTATTGATTAAAAAATAGTAAACTAAAGAAATAGGTAAAACTCAAAACATCGCTTTGCTTTTCTAATGAATTGAAACTATATAAAAATTTAAAATGAAGGCAAAATTTTCACTGATAATCAATCTTTTAAATTCAATCTTTTTAAATATATGTTAAAACGCCACCCGAAAGAACAAATAGGAATAAATTTTGGTTATTAATATACATAACAAAATAAAAAACTAAAAAAGGGCATCAAAATAAAATTATCTTCTAAGTAAAGAATAAAGTTTTATTTATTTTTTTATTTTTGTTACAAATACTATTATCACAAGGGGAAATAAATAGAGAAACTAGACTACTGTTTCCTACAAAAGAAAAAGCCATGAAAATAAATTTCGCAATTTGCGTAATGATGCTTGGCGTGTTTTGTAGTTTTAAAACTATTGGAGAAACAAACACAACAACAACTGCTGCCTATCCGACAACTTTCGTTATCGGAGAACACTCAACTATTTTTGAAAAGTTAAGTGATGAATACTCTACCTTATTATTAACAGCTTGTGAAGACGATATGAATATCGCTTTTCAAGAATGGAAGAATGTTCTATCTAATATAGAACAACACGCCGAACTCAACAAGTTTAACTTAGATGGTGTAAAAATGTGGATTAAAGTTTTTTGGTCTAAAGAAGGTCAAATCGAACACATTGCATTTGACTTAAAGCCACAATCTAAAAAAGTTAATAAAAACGAATTAGTTAAATTATTGGATTCTTTTGTCAAAGAATATTCTACCGAAGAAGCAAGAATTATTGGGAATTCTCAGTTTTCACATTATGGAAGTGTTAATTATCCTATTCACAAAACAAGTGTATTAGCTGATTAACCAAATACTATTTTTATTGTTAAAGAAGGAGATGATTAATAATCATCTCCTTTTTTTATTAAAAATACCTTCTATAAAATGTGCTATTATGGGGTTTATGAATTTTGGAAAAAGAAAAATAATAGCCACAACTATCAAAAAAGAACAGCCAACACCTAATACAACACAAGCAGAAAGTAACTCCGATGAAGCGTTCGATGACTTAGGACTAGGTGGTAACTTCAATACTAGAGGGCGATTTATTCTACCCAATGGCGAATTTAATATTGAGCGAAGAGGCTACGGATTGAGTGATTTGAATATTTATCAATGGTTGGTCACTACCTCTTGGAGTTATTTTTTTGGAGTCGTGCTATTATTTTATATTCTGAGTAATACCGTTTTTGCTTTTATGTTTTTATCTTTCGGAATAGAGTCTATATCAGGAGTAACAGAAGGCAATTCTATTGAAAACTTTGCGAATTCCTTTTTTTTCAGCGTCCAGACTTTCACAACCGTTGGCTATGGGAGTATGAGTCCCAAAGGCTGGGGCGCAAATATTATCGCTGCTTTTAATGCCCTTTTCGGTTTAATGAGTTTTGCGTTGGCTACAGGATTATTTTTTGCTAGATTTGCCCGTCCAATTGTAAAAGTTCGCTTTAGTAAAAATGCAATTGTTGCACCTTACAATGATATTTCGGGATTCATGTTTAGAATAGTTAACCTCCGAAGTAATCAATTAATGGATGTAGAAGTACAATTAATCATTACGTGGTTAGAACAACTTGGCACTAATAAAACTTTACGAAAGTTCAGACGATTAGAACTCGAACGCAATAAAGTCGCAATGTTTCCACTCAATTGGACGGTTGTACATCCAATAGATAAAACAAGTCCATTGCATGAAAAAAGCAAAGAGGACTTAATTAAAATGGATGTTGAATTTATTATTTCCATGAAAGGATATGATGATACTTTTGCTCAAAATGTAAAAGAACACCATTCCTATAAATATGAAGAAATAGTCATTGGAGCTAAATTCAAACCAATGTATCATGTCAATGAAGATGGTTTGACTATATTAGAAGTGGACAAAATTGATGACTATAAGAAAGTCGAACTGACTACTTAGTGATGAAGGTTAAATAATTAGCCATTATACTTCTTCTTTATTCTTTTTAAAAGCACTTAGTGAAGAAAAATAAATAAGTTGCACCATTATACAACTTATTTATTTTTCTTCACTTAATACACTGTTTCAAAAGTTATTTAATGTTTCGTAGCGCGACGAGCCTCGTCGCCACGCTAACAAAAGCGGCTTTTAATAGTCGG
>CAKZLT010000053.1 GCA_937127195.1 uncultured Saprospiraceae bacterium | reverse complement strand
AATAAAAGCGCCTTTAGGTGCGTCACCAAGTATTTTTAATGTGATTAACTATCACTGCAATCTGTTACAATCAGTAAATAACAAATAATCGGCAAGTTTAAAATTTTCATTTTATTTTCCACAGAACCTTAATTCTAAGATTAAGTTAACTATTGAGAATCGATTAAATTAATTTTTTTCAAAAAAATAGGTTATATCAAACTTCAATCAAACCTTATAGGTTTTAAAAACCTATAAGGCTTAGAAAATCGAAAAAAAAAGTACTAAGTGAAGCAAAAAATAAATATGACTTTGCAAAAATTCATTCTAAAAAAAGCAAAATCTTATTAGTTTTTATCACGAATAAACTTATATGACTATGATAAAAGAAGGAAAAAAAATAACTAATTTAAAGAGAATTGCTGTTTTCACATCAGGAGGTGACGCTCCTGGCATGAATGCAGCAATCAGAGGAACTGTCAGGGCGGCATTATACTATGGCTTAGAAGTCTATGGCGTAAAACGTGGCTATGATGGACTGATTAATGGAAAGATTAAACCGATGAACTCTCGTTCGGTTAGTAATATTATTCATAGAGGCGGAACGATTCTAAAATCGGCAAGAAGCTCCGAATTCAGAACAAAGGAAGGGCGCAAAAAAGCCTATAACAATATCAAAAAATTGGGTATTGATGCTTTGGTAGCGATTGGTGGAGATGGAACTTTTACGGGTGCTTCTCTTTTTTATGAAGAATATGGGATTCCTACAATGGGCATTCCAGGTACGATTGACAACGATTTGGCAGGAACAGATTTTACAATTGGCTACGATACCGCAACAAATACCGCAGTAGAGGCCATTGATAAAATTAGGGATACCGCTTCTTCTCACAACCGTCTATTCTTTATTGAGGTAATGGGAAGAGATTCTGGTTTCATTGCCGTCAGGAGTGCAATTGCTGCTGGTGCTGAGGCGATTATCGTTCCTGAAAAATACACAGGCGTAGATGATTTGATTGAAAGATTAGAGTTTGGTCAAAAAAATAAAAAGACTTCAAGTCTTGTAGTTGTCGCAGAAGGAAGTGTTGAAGGTGGCGCTTTTGAGTTGGCTCAACAGGTCAAAAAACGCTTCGACTACGAAACAAAAGTAACCATTTTAGGGCATATTCAGCGTGGAGGAACTCCTACCGTAGCCGATAGAGTACTCGCTGGAAGAATGGGTGTGGCTGCTGTTCAAGGCTTATTAGCTGGCAAAATAGATTCAATGGTTGGCATCATTCATAACCAAATTACATACACTCCGATAGCAGAAGCTTTAAAAATGGATAGAGAAATTAATGAGTCTGTATGGGAAACTGCTAAGATACTAGCCACCTAACTTATTCATTTACAACATTTTACCTTTCACAAAAAAAGGATTTATCTAAGTTAGATAAATCCTTTTTTTTTAAAATTTCAACTAAAAAAGTTATATTTGGTCACATTTTATCATCAAAATAACTAAACATGAGTCCAGTTGTAAGAAATGTTTTAGCAGTTCTGGCAGGCGTTGCTGTAGGAACAATTGTAAATATGGGTATCATTCAATTGAGTGGTTCTATCATTCCTCCTCCAGAGGGAATTGACCCGAGTGATATGGAAAGTATCAAAGCGAACGCTCATTTATTAGAAGCTAAGCATTTTATCTTTCCATTTTTAGCACACGCTATGGGAACACTTATTGGTGCTTATACCGCTGTTCGATTTGCTGCCAATAATCACAAAAATTTAGCTCTCGGAATTGGAGGCTGGTTTTTACTTGGTGGAATTGCAGCCGTATTTTTAATCGGTGGTCCTTTATGGTTCACGGTTTTAGATTTAGGATTAGCTTATATTCCTATGGGACTACTGGGTTGGATGTTGGCTAAAAAAGAGTAAATATTTCGCCCTGTCCTAAATCAAGTGAAGTGCTATAAAAGAACCCCGAATGGGGTTAGATAACTAGTCACTTAAAATAGGACAGAACGAAATATTTTGATTGAAGAAATCTGAATTACAACGAAACAAAAGACTATTTCACAATTTTTTTTGTTCTTTCTATTCCCTTTGTTTCTTTGTAATTCAGATTCATTCAAATAAAAATCACTTTATCCAATGGTTTCAAAAGGGTTGGAGGAAAAGCATTCATATCAAAAGTATTTACTTCGGTTTGACCGATAATTTGCCAACCTCCTGGGCTTGACAAACCATAAATTCCTGCTTGCTTCCCTCCTATTCCGACCGAGCCTTTTGGTATTTTCTTTCGTGGAATGGCTTTTCTGCCACAAGTCAGTCGCTCATCTAAGCCCTTCAAATAGATAAATCCTGGTATAAAACCCAACATTGCCACCGTATATTTTTTTTCTTTAAAAAGATTAATCACTTCATTTTTAGTCAATTGTGTCATTTCTTCCACAATCACCCAATCTAATCCTTTTTCAAAATTGACCTTTATATAATGCTTTTGAATGTCGCTTTCAATAGCGGTTGTTTTATTTATTTTTTTAAAAAAATGGATAATTTCATTTTCAGAATATATCAAATGAGTAAAACAAATCACTATATTTTGATAAGAAATAATAATATCTTCAATTTCATTTGCAGCTTCTTTTTCTATTGATTCAGCTAAGTGATGAATATTTTCTAAAGTGATTGGGCTTTGAGGTTGAACCAAAACAGCCGTTTCACTGAGTGCTTTCACTTCAAAAACTTGATTATTCCAATTGAATGTCGTTATTATCATTTTATAAAATTTCGGATACCAATCGCGCAACTTCAACCGCCTTTGGCGTATCGCTATGAATACAAACGGTTTGTGCTTCTAGTTTTTTCAATTCTCCATTAAAGGTTTTTATTTTTCCATTTTTAAAAAAAAGAACCTGTTGCTTTATCTCATTCAAATCCGTCAAAACCGCACCTTCTAAAGTTCTTGACCTCAAAGTTAAAGCACTTTCGTAAGCTCTGTCTGCAAATGCTTCTGACCAAAAAGTCATTTCTAAGGCTTTCGATGCTTTTTCAACTTCCGAATGAGGCAAACCATAAATGATTAGTTTTTCATCTATACTTTTCACAACTTCTACCAATGTCAAAGCCGTTTCTTCGTCTTTCATTGCCCAATTATACAACGCGCCATGTGCTTTGACATGATGTAAAACGCCACCTAATGACTCAATCATTCCTTTTATAGCTCCAATTTGATACCTCAATATAGCTTTTAATTCCGCTTTCGACACCTTCATCATTCTGCGCCCAAAGCCTTCTCGGTCAGGAAAAGAAGGATGCGCCCCAATTTTGACTTTGTGTTGTAACGCTATTTTGATAGTTTGTTCAATCGTGTAAGCATCGCCCGAATGAAAACCACAAGCCACATTACAAGAAGTCAAAAAAGGCATTATTGACCTTTCAACCTCTAAATTGCGTCGCCCATACCATTCGCCCAAATCTGCGTTTATATCCATTTTTAGTTTTTTTTGAAAATGGCGCACGGCATAGCCGTATAATTAAGGAAAAACCAAATCATCATTCACGAAAAAGCCCCAAAGGAGTGAAATATTTCACCTCTTTGGGGCTTTTTTACCTTAATTATACGATTATCCTCAGAACTCGTAACTATTTCCTCCCAAAATCCGCAGGAATTTCACCCCATTCTTTGGTTTCCCACTTTATAATTTTGGTTTCGTAAGTATTTGTTTCTAGCCATTTAACGGCACGTTCCATTAATTCAAATAGGTGAACATTAGCATTAATTCGTTTTAGCTTAGTGTTAGGACGCTTTTTTTTGACCCAACCAATAGCAATTTTGGAGTCTGAATAAATAGGTAAATTACTTCCTGCACGCTTCAAATGAGCTAATCCATGCACCAAAGCCAAAAATTCACCAACGTTATTTGTTCCATGTTGGAAAGGGCCTTGCCTAAAAAATTCCAAACCAGACTTGGTGTCAACACCGCGATATTCCATCAAACCAGGATTTCCACTACAAGCTGCATCAACGGCTATACTTTCCCAAATAATTGGAAATTTGGATAAATCACCTCGATTAGCCGCCTGTTTTTTTGGAGCTTTATTTCCAATATAATCCTTTGAATCACTGTAATATGCCGTTTCGGCTTCATCTTTTGATTTAAAAGACTTATATCTAGCACCCGAATAATTCTTGATTTGGAGCTGACATTTTGCCCAACTATCATAAATTCCAGGCTCGTGACCTTCCCAAACTACGTAATATTTTTTTGATTTTGCCATTGTCTTATTTTGATAAAAAAATACCGAGATAAAAGAGTTTTTTTATTATTAACTCTTTTATCTCTGCGCCTTTGCGTCTCTGAGTGAAACCTACTCCGCTATAATCTCCATTAATTCTACCTGCAAATTTCCAATTTCTTCTCGAAGTGCTGTTCTTAAATTTGTACCATAATTATAAGTTCCAGCAAAAATAGTATTGTTGTGAGGCAGATAATTCAAATTCGCAGAATAGCCAATATCGCCACCTCCGTGACCATAGGAAGGTTTTTCTTCGGATAAAACTGTCCTAAATTCATTGTGAATACCACCAACACTTGACATCCAAGTACCGCCAGAAGCTAATCGAAAACTTGCAAAAATCGTATCTAAACTTTCTTGTGTTATTAATGATTTATCAACCATCAAGGCTTTCATAAAACGATACAAATCCGCAACCGTAGAATAAACGCCTGTATAACCATTTCCGCTCCCAGGATTCAATGCTGATATATTTTGAATTTGACCACCATCGTTATTGAAATCTAAATAACCTTGAGCTAATCTATCCATCGGAAAATCATCAGAGTAATCATAATACACGGTACTATTCATGCCTAGAGGCTTCAAAATACGCTCCGTTAATAATTCTCCATGTTTTTTGCCTGTAACGGCTTCTATAATTAAGGCTTCAATCATAGTATTGGAATTAGAGTAACTAACAGTTGCTCCAGGCTCATCGGTTGCAGGTTTATTCGTCATTAGTTCCAAAATTTCTTCCGAACTCCAGCTATAAGAAAAATCGTTAACGACCGCTAAGTTAAAATTCAAATCACCAGCCACATCATAAATGCCCGAAGTATGATTCAAAAGCATTCCAAAAGTGATTTTATCTCCATTAGTAATTTCGCTCGCGATGTCAGGAATATAAGTTTTGATAGGTTCATCAATACTCAATAAACCTTCTTGTATCAGTTGCCATGCCAATGTACCAACCATCATTTTGGTTATACTTCCCAGTTTATTTAAGTGGCAAGGTTGCATTTTTATATCATTTTCAATATCTGCATAGCCTGCACTATTCGTCCAAATACCGTTATCATCTGCTATCAAAACGGTAATTCCTGGGATACCTTTTCCTATAAATTCATCCATTTTGGCCTGCAAAGCGGCTGCTTTGGGATGAGATGAATTGACCGTAATATTTGCATCTTCGGTACAGACAACCGTAGGCGCAATCAAGCTGTCTTTACAACTTGATATAACTAATATGAATGTTAATATTAATATATTTCTCATTATTTTTTTTCTTTTGTAACTATTCGTAATACCTAAAAAACAATCGCTCATTTCAGAGACACTGCGCTTAACTCTGAAACTAGCTAATTCTCAAAAAACATTAAAGCGGTAAAGAAACGCCCAACATAATAGGCGAATAAGCCATAATAGGAACGTTTTCTTGTACAATAGTACCTTGAACCTGCAAACGATAATTGAAGTTGAAAATCAAAGGACGCTCCGCTATTTTGATACCTGTTTCGTATCCGAAGCCAAGCCCCAAGCTAATCATCCAGTTATTACGAAAGGTTCTACCTTGAGATTCGTAAGCATTCATTTCGGTATTCCACTCAAAAGAATCCATATCTCCAATTGAAGCAACATAGCCACCGCCAATAGAAAATGGGTTAATTCGTAAACCATTTTCTAGATGAATTTGATAACCAACTTCTGTATATAATTGAATGGCGTGCTGCAAATTTTGATGATAAAAATAGGCTAGATTACCAGATTGTGTGAATTGATGTTTTTTGTTGTTATTCCATTGATAGGTTGCGCCAGCTTGTACACCAACTCTAATTGGGGTAAATTTTGGAACAGCCAAACTCGCTGCATATTGACCTATGCTGAGTGTTCCTTGCCATTTACTTGCCGTTTCTTGTGCTTGAATCTGCCCCATAAACGCAAGAAAACAGCAAAAAAGAAATGCTTGTTTCATAATTTGATTTATTTTAATTTTAAAAAAAATGGTTGTTGATGTGTAAATATACAAATAGAATGTAAGGTTCGATTGACCTTACATTCTATTTTGTAAAATGGAGAACTATTTTTTGTAGAAAAAAAGTTTTTTTATGACTCTATGAGATTTGTCTAAAATTTCACTTTTTAGATGGTATAATTTCTTGTATTTTGAATGACCACGCAAAATCATAAAGCATCAAAAATTATAACAAATCTATCGGAGCGATATTATTATTACGGACAACATAAGCATCAGGGAAGTTATCGCGAATTTGAAAAAGTAAGCGAGTTGCTTCTCTTTTGGTCAAGAAAGCACCAGCTTTTAGCTTGTAATAAGGCGCTTGATAATCCCAATCTACTTTTATATTACTGTAAGTATTCAGAAATAAAACCTTCAAATCAGTTACTTTAGAACGCTCATTTGACGCTAATAGCTGAACTGACCAGCCTGATATTTTAGTAATTGCCTTATTCGTTGCCTTATCCTGATTGACCAAGTCAATAATATCTGAAGACTGAACAATATTAATCTGAGCGGAAGCTGATAAACTACCAATAACGACGAATAAACAAATGATACAAGCTCTCATTAAGATACTATTTTAGTTCCTGCGGACGTTCCTAAGCGGTTCGCTCCCGCGTTTATCAATTGAATAGCATCCTCATAAGTACGAATACCTGCTGATGCTTTTATTTTTACTTCTTTTCCAACTTGTGCTTTCAACATTTTAACCATGTCAACCGTTGCTGGCATACCATTGACACCAGTAGAAGTCTTGATATAATTTACATCTACTTCTTTACAGATTTGGCAAAGTCGCGTAATTTCTTCGGTCTCTAATAATCCCATTTCAAAAATCACTTTGATAATCTTGCCTTTAAGGTGTGCTGCTCGCGTCATGCTGTCAATGTCATTCCTGACATAACTCCAGTTTCCTTCTTTAATCGCACAAATATTAACAACTACATCTATCTCATCAATCCCTTCATCAATGGCTCTTTTGACTTCTTCAACCTTAGCTGGAGTCGCAGAATACCCCATTGGAAATCCAATAACAGTAGCTACCTTAATTGGGTAATCTTCTAAACCTTTTACTGCTTCCTTCACAAAATAAGGCGGCACACAAACTGCAGCAAAACCATATTCAATGGCTTCTTTACAAAGCTGCTTTACTTCATTAACAGTAACATTGGGAGTTAATAACGTATGGTCAATGGCTTTTGCCAAGTCTTTTGGATTCATTTTATTTTTTATTGTCATTCCTATTGTGTGCTAGCACAAAGTAAATTGTAAGCTATTTTATAAAAACAAAAATCCTCCTATTTTAAAAGGAAATATTATAATTATATTAGGCGCAATATACGGCAAAAAATGGCATTTAAGAAGCCTATGCCACAAAAAACAATGTTAAATATATTATGAGTGATACTTGAAAAAGGGCGTAAAAGCGTTTATTTTCTATTGACATTAAAGAAAGTGTAATGTAAAAAGCTGATTGTTAGTTGTTTAATGATTTTCATTTTTAAAAAAGCAACTTGTTTTGTGATTGAGGCGTATTATAGCTTTTTAAAAAAAATCAACTAACAAAAAAATAACTGCTTTAAAATCACCCATTTTTTACAAAAAAAAATCAACTAATCAAAGTCCTTAGTAGTCCGTCAAGTTAAGTGAAGAAAAATAAATAACTAGCACCATTCTACTTTTTCTTTGTTCTATTTAAAAGCACTAAAAAAATGAACCG
>CAKZLT010000052.1 GCA_937127195.1 uncultured Saprospiraceae bacterium | reverse complement strand
AAAGCTCGTTCCCTCCACTGCCGTAGGAACAGCAACCGTATTTCCTGTAATCCATTCGACAATAGTTGGATACAAATCATAACCAACAATAGGAATATTACTATAAGTATTCGCTGGAATATTTGGTCCTGAGATAAAGAAAGGTACTCGAATACCACCTTCATATAGAAAAGTTTTACCTCTTTTTAAAGGATGATTATCAGATTGTCCAGTAGATGCGCCATTATCTGATAGATAAATCACATAAGTATTATTAGCAATTCCGAGTGAATCCAATTTATCCAAAACCAAGCCAACGCCTTTATCCAAATCTTCCGTCATTGCGCCATAAAGCGGATCATTATGAGTCGCGCCAGGAGGTCTCAACGCAGCATTTGAACATAGATTGAAGCTAGATTGAGTAGCCTCATTCACTGAATGTACCGCATAATGCGACAATTGCATATAAAATGGTCGATTATTATTAACCGCATCATCCATAAAATTCATTGCAGAATCCGTAATGGTAAATATTTTCTTGGGGTCACTTTGAATAGGTTGACCATCCGCTGCATTACCAACTTCATTGCCGTTCGTGCCATCATGTCTATCAAAACCATGATTATCTGGTGTCACATTTCCCAAATGCCACTTCCCAAAATGCGCTGACCAATAATTTGGAGCGACTTGTTTAATTATTTCTGGAAGCGTTACTTCACTATCTTCAATACTAGAGCTTATCGTTGGCGCATTCAGAATTTCACCAGATGACGCGCCATTTCCTGTGGTTGTGAATAGTGTTTTAGCTGGCGTTTGACCTGTTAAAATGCTGTTACGAGTCGGTGCGCACTTCGCTGCTGGCGCGTATCCTTGCGAAAAAGTCACCCCATTTGTTGCAATACGTTCCATATTTGGAGTAATATAAAAATCACTTTTAGAATTATTGAGCGTACTTTTCATTTGTCGAGAAGAGCCTGTCCAACCTTGGTCATCAGATAAAATAACAATGATATTTGGACTTTGGGCTGAGAGGATAGTCGAGCCAATCATTACAATTAGTGTGGATAGGAAAATTTGTTTCATAAGTTTTAATTGATTGAGTATCTTAAGAATATCCTGTTTAGACTAGATATATTCAAAAGGTTTAAGACATTCAATTGAAAAAAAGTTTAACATAAACTTCTCAAAAAGATTATTTCTTTATATTTGAATCAAAATACAATTCAAATAACAAAATTAACAACAATGAAACAGTTAATAATCCTAAGTTTTATTTGCATTTTTAGCAACTCATTAATCGCTCAAGAAGAACAAATTTTTACGGTAGTAGAAGAAATGCCGATTCTTTTAGGTTGTGAAAATGATTCTATTTCAACCAAACAATGCACCGAAAGACAACTATTAAAGTACATTTATAAAAATATACAATACCCACAAATAGCCAAAGAAAATAGAGTAGAAGGCTTAGTGGTGTTTTCTTTTGTAGTCAATACAGAAGGAAAAATAGAAAACCCGAAAGTCTTAAAAGACATCGGAGCAGGCTGTGGAGAAGAAGCTATTCGTGTTATTGAAACCATGAATGAAGGAGAAGCAAAGTGGATGTCAGGAAAACAAAAAGGTCAAAAAGTAAAGGTTAAATATAATATACCTGTTCGATTTAAGTTGCAGAAAGAACCTAAAAAACAAATTTTGAGAACTGACAAAACCATTTATGTCAAAAAGGAGGCTGTTGATAAAATGCCCGTTTTTAAGGGATGTGAAAACAGTAAAGATGAAACAACTCGAAAGTCCTGTACAGAAACTAATTTATTAAAATATGTTTATAAAGAAATTGATTACAAACAATTAAAAAAGGATAAGGATAAGAAGACTGGTGTTGTAGTTATCTCATTTGTAATTGATAAAGAGGGCAAAGTTAAAGACATTAAAGTGCTAAAAAGTGCTGGAAAAATTTATGACGAAGAAGCTATTCGCACAATCAAAACAATGAATGAGGAACCCTATAAATGGATAGCAGGAGAACAAAAAGGCAAAAAAGTAAAAGTCAGCTACACTATTCCCATTCTTCTTACAAAACATTAATGCTGTTTTATAAAAAATTCATGTATTCAGCTTACCTCGAAGTCTCAATCTCGGCTTTTTAAATAAAAAATAATGAAAACACTATTCACATTATTATGCTTTTTAAGTATTATCCAAATCACTTTTGCCCAAAACCACACGCCAACTTCGGCAGGTGCAAAAGGAATGGCAATCGGTCAAACGAGAGTCACCGCCAATGATGTGAATAGTGTTTTTGGTAATCAAGCGGGGTTAGCTTTTTTAGAAAAAACAGCAGTGACGGCTTTTGGTGAAAATAGATTTACATTGGCGGATATTAACCAATTTGCGGTGGGCGCTGGGCTTCCTAGCCGTTACGGTACGTTTGGTTTGGCGGTTCAATATTATGGTTTTGAAAGTTATAATGAGCAAAAAATCGGCTTGTCTTATGCCCGAAAATTGGCTAAAAATTTCGCCATCGGCGCACAATTTGATTATTTGAATTTACGAATTCCAGAATATGGTAATCAAGCTAATTTTACTTTTGAATTGGGTTTACAAGCTATTATTACTGAACAGGTTCGTATTGGCGGGCATATTTTCAGTCCAGTTACCCGTAATTGGAACGAAAATAATAGCGTTCCAAGCGTATTCGCATTAGGTGTAACTTACCAACCGACAGATAAAATTAGTTTGGTCGCTGAAGCCGAAAAAAATAGTTTTGCTCCTGTTAATATCAAAGCAGGTATTAACTACCAAATCATAGAAGCTTTATCCTTTCGAGTTGGAGTAACGACTTTTCCTGTTCAAAACACCTTCGGAATTGGTTGGCATATTGGTGATTTACAAGTTGATGTTTCGACGGCGATTCATTATTTGTTGGGTGTTTCGACGGGATTGTCGGTTGGTTATGAGTTTTAGAGAAGTAGAGCGTTTGTTTCGTCTATTTCTCGCAGAGTTTTCAGAGAAGCAGAGGGCGGAGAGTTTTTTGTTTTGTGTATTTCTCGTAGAGTTTTTGAAGTGCAGAGTATTTTTATAAAAAATTGCCGTTATTGTATTTACAGTTCCATTTTTAATTCTAATCATTTATGCTACAAAGGAATTATTAATTGTTAATTACTAATTTTTAATTAAAAACATGAAATATTTCGCCCTGTTATTTTGCTTTTTTATCATAAAAATCGTCGTCGCACAAGATACGATTCCAGAAGAAAATACGCATCAGCGCATTATTGAGGATATAGTAGAGCAAATAGGCGGGGAAGATGATTTCGATTTTAATACACAATTTGACCAATTACAGGTTTATCTTCGCAATCCAATCAATCTCAATCGAGCCACAATCGAAGATTTGACCAACCTAAGTTTATTATCGCCTTTGCAGGTTGACCAGTTTTTTCAGTATAAAACCATAGCAGGCAATCTCATTGCCATCGAAGAATTGCAAGCTATTCCGAGTTTTGACTTAGCTACCATCGAACAAATTTTGCCTTATGTAACCGTCAAAGAAAGCAACGCTGATTTGAAAATGTCTTTCGGTAAAATGTTAAAAAATGGAGACCACACCATATTATCACGAATGCAAACGACCTTGGAGCAACAGGAAGGTTATAAAGTGCAAGAAGGTGAGACTGAACCAAAATTTGCTGGTAATCCATATCAATTCTATACGCGTTATCAATACAACTTCAACAATCAACTCACTTACGGCGTTACACTCGAAAAAGATGCAGGAGAAACTTTTGGTGGTGCTAATCATCCTTTAGGTTTTGGCTTTTATTCGGCACATTTTGGTGTTCGTAATTTGAATAAAGCCATCAAAAACATCGTAATAGGCGACTTCGAAGCTAAAATGGGACAAGGTCTAGTACTTTGGACAGGATTTGGATTTAGTAAAAGTTCTTATACCATGAACGTCAAAAGGATTAGTCCTGTATTGCGTTCTTATCGTTCTGTCAATGAATTTTCGTATCTCAGAGGTGGCGGAATCACTTTAAATTTAGGTAAAAATATAGAAGTCACAACCTTCGTTTCTTATAAAAATAGAGATGCCAATATCATCGAGACAGATACAATTGACCAAGATTTTTTGGCAGTTTCCTCCCTTCAAATTTCAGGATTACATCGAACGGAATCTGAAATTGCAGGCAAAAACGCTATTCAAGAATTTATGACAGGTGCCAACCTTCGATACAATTTTAACACCGTTGGACATATTGGTTTAAATACCGTTTTCACCCAATTGAGTAAGCCACTTATACTTACCGAACAGTTATATAATCAATTCAGATTTCAAGGTGACGAATTACTCAATATTAGCTTGGATTATAGCTATGTTTTTAGAAATTTCAACTTCTTTGGAGAAACTGCTGTCAGTAACGGAGAAGGCTGGGCAACGCTCAATGGGCTTTTAATTAGTTTGACCGAAACTATTGATTTGAGTATTTTACACCGAAATTTTCAAAAAAATTATCAAGCTATTTATACCAACAACTTCTCCGAAACCAATGGTACGAATAACGAGATTGGTACTTATGTTGGTCTTCAAATCACCCCAAATCGACGTTGGCAATATAGTTTATACGCGGATAGTTGGCGTCATCCATGGCTACGTTTTCAGGTTGATGCACCATCAAATGGTTACGAGTATTTTGGTCAAGTAACCTATAAACCGAAGCGCGGAACACAAGTTTATCTAAGGCTAAGAGAAGAAACTAAAGAACGAAACGCCAATACTGAAAGTGCCACTCGAACGCTTTTTAATCAAAGAAAAATACAAACACGCTTACACTTTCAACATCAAATCAGCAAAACTATTACCATCAAAAGTCGTGTAGAATGGAGTCATTTTGAAGATGAAGACGGTTGGCAAAGTGGCTATATGATGTATCAAGACCTTTCTTTTAAGCCTTTTGATTTCCCTTTTTCGTTTACTACTCGTTATGCTTTATTTGATACTGATAGCTATGACACAAGGATTTATGCCTTTGAAAATGATGTTTTGAATGCCTTTTCTGTGCCGCCATATTACAATAAAGGCAGCCGTTTTTATTTCAATTTGAATTATCGTGGCATTAGAAATTTGTTGATTCAAGCAAGGTTTGCGCGTACTCGTTTTGATGATGTAGAATCTATCGGTTCTGGAAATGCCGAGATTGAAGGGAATAAGAGAACGGATGTGAAGTTGCAGGTGCGTTGGAAGTTTTAATGGGTTGCGAGTTGCCTGTTACGGGTTGCGAGTTACCGTTATAAATTGATTTACATTCGGTTTACAAATTGCCTGTTACAGATTACGTTTTCCAATTATCAGTGACATATTCTATAAATCTATAAAGTTTTTTTCCTAATAAATCGTATTCATTTCTTAATTCATAGGCTTCCTTCGTTAAATTTGGGTATATTTTTTCAATCTTTTTTAAATGATTAATCGTCTCGTCGTTACTAGCGTGAGCATAAATCAAGAATTTAATAAAATCCTTTTTGTAACTTCTTCTCCCATAACCTTCAACGATATTTGAGTTGACAGAATCTGCCGATCTACGAACTTGACTACCTAATTCATACGTTTCATATTTAGGCATTTTAAAGGAAAAACGATGCAAACGAACGAATAAATCAAATGAAATTTGATAAACCTCTAAATCCTTATAGCTTTTTGCCATAAATCTTAATTTTGAATATTTAATAAAAAATTTTAGGCTGTTACGGGTTACGAGTTGCTAGTTCACTACCGCTATTAGTTGCAAACTCGCAACTCGCAACCCGCAACTCGCAACTCGCAACCCGCAACTCGCAACCCGCAACTCGCAACCCGCAACCCGCAACTCGCAACTCGCAACCCGCAACTCGCAACCCGAATCAACTTAATACTCGATTCTCCAACTCATTCAAATCCCGATTCGTCTCCACCATTAACTCATTATAATCCTGAATTTGAAGGCGTTCAGATTCCAAATGATGGTCAAACTCCCCAAATTGTCCGTCGATGTGTGTTTTGATTTCTGAGATATAAGATTTAAGATTTGTTTCCAAATCCGTTTTAAACTTCTCACGATTTTCGTTGAGTGTTATTCTTGTTTCTTTTAAAAATTTGCCTTTATTCAGTGTCGCAATTCCGCCAGCGACAATCACACCGAGCGCCGTTGCAATTCCGCCTGTAATATCCAAAATCGCGGCTTGCGAAATCATCGTAATCGCTGCACCAGCCGCTGCAACGCCTCCTGCGATGCCTACACCCGAATAATCTACATCGCCATTAATAAAACTATCGCCTCTAAAAACAGGTGACTTATCAATAAAATCCGTCAAATTTCCTTTCAAACGCACCAATATTTCACTACGTTTAGCGTCTATAAATTGAAACATTTCAGAACTTTGACTATGTTCCTCACGGAGTTTATCTAATTCATTTTTAACGCCAATTACCATATATTGAATATCAGACTTAATGTTATCTAGCCCTTCTTGTAATATTTCATTAGTCGAATTATTGAGATTCTCAATATGCTGTTTTCTAATTTCTTCGATGGCATCTTTCGTCGTCGTTCCGCTCGAAAATACCGAACGAATAGAACGCCATGTAATATTAAAAAAGCCAATTTCATCATTCAATCGGTCAATCGTCTTATCTGATTGTGCATTATAAACCTCAATACAGCGATTTACTACTTTGTCAATATTCGCAAAAGCTAGCTTCTGTTTTTGCTCCGAAACGTTTTTAATTCGCGTTCTTGACGCTTCATCCGACTCAAAATGAGATTTTCGGATATTAAATTCCTTTTCTATTGACTGCTTGAGCAACTTCAACGTTTTAACATCATCTACAATTTTATCAATCGCAGCAGTCGAAAGTATATTATCATTAATATAGTTACGAATAGTGGGGAAACCGCTTTTCTCTTTTTCATTATTTTCTTCAAAATAAGAAGACGTTACAAAAATCGTTGGTTCAGAAAGCCCTTCTTTTGCCACATAGCTTTTCAATAACTTCTGATAACCTTCTATTTCTTCGGCTCGGTATCTATCTGATTTCGTTAATACAAAAATGACTTTTTTACTCCAATCACTTTTTATTTTATCAAAGAAATCCCACGCTGATTGAACGTGAATATTATCCATTTGAAAAATAAAAACAACCAAATTAGAATAAGGAATAAATTGATTAGTAATAATTTGATGATCCAATTCTCGGCTATTCGTACCAGGCGTATCTACAATCGTAATTTCTTTGAGAATATCGGCAGGGAATTTTTTAATCAAAATACGTTTACCAGCATCCTTGACAAGCATTTCTTCTTCTCCATAGACAATTTTTTGAACGTCCATCGTCGTAATTGCCTGACTAGCAGCACTTACTTTTGCACCAAGCAAAGCATTCACAAAACTACTTTTGCCTGCATTCACCTCTCCTACTACTACAAAAAGAAAATTTTCTTGTATCTGTTCAATCTGTTCACTCAATGTTTTTCGAGTTGCTGCACTTGCCCCAAAACGATTTGCAATCCCCAAAAGAGATGAACTAATTGACTGTAAACCAGATTTGTATAGTTTTATTTCCTTCTCTATTTGTAATTTATTTTCCATAGTAAAATGCTCTAAAACAGATGTATAAATAATAAGGTAAATATAAGAAAGATTCGTTATTTGTAATATTTTTAAATATCATACAATCACAATCTTTCTAGGCTCTTTCTATCAAAGGCATTATTAAATAAGACGAACTCAAATCGATGAGGTAACAAATAACAGCGTTTTAAAAAGCAAAAAAGCTATCCTTACCGAACACCATTTTTTACTAAAAATGCCTAATAAATATTAATTAAATTCTAATAAATTCATCCTTTTTCTCATTTTTTATTTCCTTTGTGGAATTACTATTTTCTTTTATTAGAGATGTCGGCTAAACCTCATAGGTTTTAAAAACCTATGAGGTTTGATATAGATACAGTACA
>CAKZLT010000051.1 GCA_937127195.1 uncultured Saprospiraceae bacterium | reverse complement strand
TATTATAAATAAATACTAAGGTGAATTGTTTTGAAAAAACAGAAAATCAAATGGAAATAGAGGAAACCATAAAGTTTTCTTAATTTAGGCACATAGCTTAATGCGGAATGTTGAATGATGAATGTTGAATGCTCCGCTATTAATGTAGCAGAACCAGCGGAGCATTCAACATTTTGCATTCAACATCCATCATTTATAAGATACTTTTTATGAAAAAACTAGCATTACATTGGCAAATATTACTCGGAATGGCATTCGGTGTGTTATTTGGTTTTTTTGCCATTCAATTCAGCGGTGGCGCTCAATTCGTAGTGGATTGGATTAAGCCTTTTGGTACAATCTTTATAAATTCTCTAAAATTAATAGCCGTTCCTTTGATTGTGGCGTCATTGATTATGGGAATTGCAGGATTACAAGATATTTCTAAACTCTCCAAAATGGGTGGGCGAACTATCGGAATTTATGTAATGACGACCGTGATTGCGGTTTCGATAGGATTAGCTTTAGTTAATATCGTTAAACCAGGCAAATTCATAACGGAACAAACGAGAGTCGAATTAACAGAAAACTACGCAGACGATGCCGCGAAAAGAAAAGTAGCCGCAGATGCGCAATCAAATAATGGTCCTTTACAGGCTTTGGTGGACTTAGTTCCCCAGAATATTGTTGGTGCAGCAAGCAGCAATGGAAATATGTTGCAGGTTATTTTCTTTATTATTTTCTTCGGAATTGGTTTGATTTTGATACCTGGCGATAAAGCCAAACCCGTGATTGACTTCTTTGATGGAGTCAATGAAGTGGTACTGAAAATGATAGATTTAATCATGTTGGCTGCTCCTTATGGGGTGTTTGCATTGCTGGCTTCTTTGGTTGTAGAATCGCCTAGTGCCGATATTTTTGTGGCACTGGGAATGTACAGTGTAACAGTTGTCGGTGGATTGGCGATGATGGTTTTCTTATTCTACCCGTTGCTCATTAAGTACTTTATCAAAGGTGATTTGGGTGAGTTTTTTAGGGGAATTGCACCTGCTCAGTTGTTGGCTTTCTCAACGAGTTCGAGTGCGGCAACGCTTCCCGTTACCATGGAAAGAACGATTGAACACTTGGGCGTTGATGAAGATGTGGCGAGTTTTGTGTTACCTGTCGGCGCAACAATCAACATGGATGGTACGAGTTTGTATCAGGGTGTTGCGGCGGTTTTCATTGCGCAGGCATTCGGAATGGACTTAGATTTGATGCAGCAATTGACGATTGTGGTTACAGCTACTTTGGCTTCGATTGGCTCGGCTGCTGTTCCTGGTGCGGGTATGGTGATGTTGGTGATTGTATTGCAATCTATTGGCGTTCCGCCTGAGGGCTTGGCGTTGATTTTTGCGGTGGATAGACCTTTGGATATGTGTCGTACGGTTGTGAATGTGACTGGTGATGCGACTGTTTCGATGTTGGTTGCTAAGTCGGTTGGTAAGCTGCATGAGCCGAAAGTGAAGGAATGGGACGATAATTATGGTGAAGCGTAGTTGGAGTTTTTTCGTTTATAAATGATAGCCTAAAGTGTTTCTTTTGAAACGCTTTAGGCTGTTTTTTTTAAAAAGGCATTAAAAAATAACTTTTGACTATCTCCTTGATTATGAAGCCTTAATATAATCATTAATGAATGGCATCAATTCATCTCACGTACTTAAGTACAATGACAGAATTAGCGAATGATAAAATGAGTGAATAACTTTTGATAATCAAGGTGTTACTTCATTTTTAATGCCTAATTAATTTTGTCCAAGTACTTAATAGTTGTTAAAACATATTGAATATCATTGTTTTGAGAAATTTCTCTAATAACTTCTAATAATCTCTTCTTTATGAATAAAAAATATTATTTATACCTGCTTTTGATATTATTGTTATCGTCTTGCAAAGAGGAAATTCCTTTTGAATTGACTTTGCCCAATCATTTTTCTGCACCACTTATTCCATTAGATAATAAACTGAGAGAAAGTCGAATAAATTTGGGGAAAATGCTGTTTTTTGACCCACTTTTATCTAAGGATTCCACCGTTTCTTGTGCTTCTTGTCATATTCCTCGTTATGCTTTTAGCGATACCGTCGCACTCAGCAGAGGCGTAAATGGGGAATTGGGTAAACGAAACTCCCCGAGTTTGCTCAATATCGCCTATGCTCCAAAGTTGTTTCGAGATGGTGGCGTAAATACGTTGGAGCATCAAGTGATTTCGCCTATCGAAAACCCTTCGGAAATGAATTTTGAACTCAAAGCGGTAGCGAATCGGTTGGCTCAGAATAAAAATTATCAGAGAATGAGTCAAAAAGCTTATCAGCGTGATTTCTCTACTTATGTATTGGTTAGAGCATTGGCTGCCTTTGAGCGAACTTTGATAAGTGGAAATAGCCGCTATGATTTATTTTTTTATAAAAAAGAAAGAAATGCTATAACAGAGGCTGAAAAAAGAGGAATGGCGTTATTTTTTGATAAAAAAACGCAATGCAGCACCTGCCATAGTGGCGTTTTTTTTACAAATTTTAATTATGAAAATAATGGACTTTATACAAAATATGAAGATATAGGAAGGGCAGGAATAACGATGCGACAGGAAGACAAAGCATTGTTTAAAGTGCCTTCGCTTCGAAATGTGTGGCTTACTGCGCCATATATGCATGACGGAAGTTTGCCAAATTTGGAGTCGGTAATCGCACATTACAACACGGGAGGCAAAGCACATCCGAGTAAAAGTGAACTTGTTCGGCCTCTAAATTTATCAAATTCAGAACAAAGTGATTTGGTTGCTTTCTTAAAAACGCTTACCGAAATCAAGCTTACAAATTCCAAATAGCATAACGACTTTTACGCAAATATTGCTTAATGTTGACCCAAAAAGCTACAAACAAATAAAGGATAATAGGAGAACCAAAGGTAAAGCAAGAAGCATAAATAAAATAAAGTCTGACTCGATGAGTTGATAATCCTATCTTATCGCCAATGTAACTGCATACACCGAAGACATATCTTTCTACCGAAATTTTTAATTTATCCATGGTTGATTATTGTGTTTTTACAAAAGTAACAAATTTGAAGCATTCATAATCTATTTTTAAAAGTATGAGTTTCAAATAGTAAACGTTTTTAATATTGAATATAGTAGTTTGAATAATACTTTTACTTAATCAAATTTATATTGGTTTTGTTTAGCAAGGTCTCAAAAGAATATACCCCATTTTACTTTTTTTAGGAGTAAACCACCTTAATCAAGGTATTTCTGTTCAACGTTCCTCTTTTGTTTAGCGTAAAAAAATTAATTGAATTCGTTACTTTTTAAAGATTAAAATCGTTTAATATTTAACATAAGTTATTGTAAGCCAGTAACTTTTTTAAGAAAAAAAATTTAATTCTAAAAATCTCTACTATGAAACATCAATTTTTTTTTACTCTTTTACTACTTTTATTAGTATCAAATACCTACAGCCAGACGCTCCTTTGGCCCGTCGGAGTTACAGGTTTTGATTTGATTGGCGTTGTTGCACCTATTGATAATTATCAGCAAACTCATTTTCAAAATCCTGCACTATTAGTGCGAGGTAATCATAAATTTGATGCTTTTGCAACTCATTCTACTCAAAGTAGTGTAGGTTTTCAGACGATAATGGCAGGCTCAATGATAACTTTCAAAACTAATAATGCGATAGGAGTTGGCTTAAATCGTGTTTTTTTGGAGAAAGGAGCAGAACACTACCGATTGACAGCTATTCCTTTATCCTATGCGCGTAATCTATATAAAAATAAATGGATGGGTTTTTCGGCAGGACTTAATTTGAATATTTTGCATCATGATATTGAATCCACTGGAGGTATTCCTGTTCAGGTCTCGAATAGAAATGAAACGGGACTTACTGGTGGTTTTGGATTACATGGTTATAGAATATTTCCAATTAAGGAAAAAGAAATTTTGATTATTAATGCAGGTTTTTCTATCAATGATATTGGTTCTAATATGTCATCTTTTAATTCGACGTTTCATACTACAATGAGAGTTGGAGGTTTGGCTCGTTGGCAAAAGATTTTTAGTAATGGAAATAGTA
>CAKZLT010000050.1 GCA_937127195.1 uncultured Saprospiraceae bacterium | reverse complement strand
GAACCTATAAAGAACACAATATTTTAGTAGATAAACCTTTAACTATAATTGGCAAAGATTATCCTGTAATTGATGGCGAATTAAAAGGTGAAATAATAACCATAATTGCAGATAATGTAACTGTAGATGGATTGTTTATTATAAATGTTGGCACAAGTTATACCGAAGATTATGCTGCAATTCGCGTAAGAAAAAGTAAAAATTTTATAATTCAGAACTTGGTTTTAGAAAAATTGTTCTTCGGAATTTATATCGAAAAATCAAGAGACGGAAAGGTATTTAATAATAAAATAATCGGTGATGCTGTTGAAGAATATAATTCTGGAAACGGAATTCAACTTTGGTATAGTAAAAATGTTCAAGTCGAACACAATTTTGTACAACATGTTCGTGATGGAATTTATTTAGAGTTTTCAGATTTCTGTACTATAAAAAACAATGTAAGTGCATTAAATGTGCGTTATGGTTTGCATTTTATGTTTTCAAACGATGATGAATACACCAAAAATACCTTCAACGACAATGGTGCAGGTGTGGCAGTGATGTTTTCGCGCCGTATCAATATGTTTGAAAATAAATTTATTAAAAATTGGGGCGCATCTTCTTATGGTTTGCTACTCAAAGAAATTTACGACGCTGAGATTTCTAATAACATTTTTCAAGAAAATACCATCGGAATTTACATTGAAGGCTCTACTCGTATTGACTATCACCATAACAATTTTATTCAAAATGGTTGGGCGCTCAAAATGGCTGGCGGTAGCTTAGATAATACCATTCATAAAAATAATTTTATTGGAAACACCTTTGAATTAGCTGTTTTTAGTAAAACGAATAACAATACCTTTGATGGTAATTATTGGAGCGAATACACGGGCTACGACATCAATCGAGACCAGGTTGGTGATGTTCCTTATCGTCCTGTCAAGCTATTTTCGCACGTTGTCAATCAAACGCCTGAAAGTATTGTTTTGCTTCGAAGCCCATTCGTGGATTTGATGAATTTCTCTGAGAAAGTAAGTCCAGTATTTACACCTAAAAATGTAATGGACAATACGCCAGCTATGAAAAAAATTGCTAGAGTAGAAAATAAATAAAACGAATTGGCTCTTCCCATAATATAGCCAAAACGCAGCAAAAAATGATAGTTTAACATGATATCAATCAAAAACTTATATAAATCCTTTGGTAAAAATGAGGTGTTAAAAGGTATAGATATAGACTTTAATGCTTCTGGAATTACCGCAGTACTTGGTCCAAATGGTTCGGGTAAGACGACTTTAATCAAGTCCGTTTTGGGAATGGTGATACCTAATCGTGGAGAAATTTTGGTTAATGGAAAATCCATTAAGAAGCACTGGGAATATCGAAGCCAAATAGATTATTTACCACAAATAGCTCGATTTCCCGAAAACTTGAAAGTCAATGACCTTATCACTATGATTAAAGATTTGCGCTCGCAACCTTCTGATGAGCAGACTTTTATTACAAATTTTGGGCTTGAACCTTTCTTAGATAAGCGGCTAGGTACGCTCTCTGGCGGAACAAAACAGAAAGTAAATCTTCTTCTAGCTTTTATGTATGACAATCCGATTTTGATACTGGATGAACCCACTAATGGGCTCGATCCTGTGGCATTAATACGCCTCAAAGATTTGGTTCGAGCAGAAAGAGCCAAAGGAAAAACCATCTTAATGACAACGCATATTATGAGTTTGGTTGAAGAATTGGCAGACGAAATTGTGTTTTTGTTAGAAGGTAAAGTATATTTTAGAGGCAAAGTACAAGCACTTTTGGAAGCGCAAGGCGAAGCTAATCTGGAAAGAGCTATTGCTAAAATGTTAACAGGAAAAGAAGAAATAGCAACTCTAGTACCGTCGAATTCATTCGACTAGGTAAAAATTAAATGCAAATAACCAATTGTTTTTATCAAACAAAACACCACCTTGTCGAATTCATTCGATAGTACAATCAAAAAATCATGTTAAAAATATTCAAGTATAGTGTTTATGATTTGCTTCGTAGTCGATGGAGTTATATCTATTTTGGGTTTTATTTTGTATTTACGACTTCGTTATTGTTTTTGAGTGGTGATGTAAGTAAAATAGTCATTAGTTTAATCAATGTTCTGTTGATACTTTGCCCATTGATTGCGACAATGTTTGGGGTAATGTATTATTATAATAGCCGAGAATTTGTCGAATTACTTTTGGCGCAGCCCATAAAGCGAAGTTCTGTATTTTTGGGGCAATATCTAGGTGTTGCGTGTTCGCTTTCCGTGAGTTTGTTACTAGGAATAGGTGTTCCTTTTTTAATATACGGAATTCTGGTATCCTCAGCGATTTGGAATTTTTTTATGTTGTTAGTGATAGGAGTGACGTTGTCATTTATCTTTTCTGCTATTGCTTTTTGGATAGCTTTACGTAATGAAAATCGCATCAAAGGATTTGGCTTAGCCATCTTAGCATGGTTATTTTTTGCGATTATCTACGATGGAATTTTCTTATTAACCATGATTGTTTTCAATGATTACCCTTTGGAACAATTTGCATTAGGAGCAAGTATTTTTAATCCAATTGATTTATCTCGTATTTTGATTCTATTAAAGTTGGATATTTCGGCCTTAATGGGGTACACAGGAGCAATTTTTAAACAATTTTTTGGTTCTAATAACGGAATGATAATTTCGTTTACAGTATTGACAACTTGGATATTTTTACCAATTTTAGCTATTCGAAGGTTGGTATCAAAGAAGGATTTTTAGGAAATGGATTAAATAGCGCGACGAAATTTGTCGCGCTATTTAAAGGCAAAAAAACGAAGGAAACTTGAAAAAGTTATTCGTGCATTCGTGGCAAAAACTGTCAAAGAACCGAAACATATAAATTACTCTATTCTATCCAAAACATAGAAAGTTTCATCATTTGCATAAAAAGCAACAATACCTTGCGATTTATTAAAAAAAGCAGGTTGTTCAAATAAGTCATCATAATAAATGTCAGAAAATTGATGACCCAAAAAACTGGTGTCGCTAATCATTTCTAAGTTTCCCTTATTCAAGTAATCTGGAATATTATCAGAGTTGCCTCTATCATCAATCACAAAATTATAATAAGCATTGCCCGCAGATATATAAATTATATCTACTATATCCTCACTATCCTCTGTTACATTAATAACCGTACTTTCCAAAGATAAATACATATATATACCAGTCGCCGAGTTTCTATAATTAACATTTTTTCGTTGAACTCTAATCAAATCAGATTCTCGAATAGGCATTGACCAATCACCACAAACATTTCTTATTGTTCTATCACTAATCGCATCAAAATAATTATTAGCAATTAATGTCACTTCTTGACCTGTCGCATTAACATAGATTCTCTTTTGGTCAGCCTCATAGTCCCAATATTCATTAGATGCTGGTGTTATCAAAAACTCACCTAAAAACTCGCCTTTTTCTTCACAGGTGTAAGTGTTTTCGGTTATATCGCTAACACAACTTCCAAAAGCAAGTGTTGATAAAATAGTTAATAGTAAAAAATTTCTTCTCATTAGATTTTTTTTTCATTCTATAATTTAAAACCATACAAAAAATTAGCTTAGGGATTAGGCAAAAAATAACCTACCAGTCGAACTTATTGTTTTTCATTTATACTGCGTTAAAAACACTCGCCTTAGCGATGCTAGGACTGCGTTTTTTGCCTTGTCTAAATAAAAAACAATGCCGTTCTTTGTGGTAGGTTATTTATTGCCTACTCCCTTATCATTTAACCCTTTTAACTGCTTCGTAGTTATAACTACCATCATTTTTATTTTTGTATGGTTTTAAAATTCTATAATAGTAAACAATTCTCTTTTTTATAACGATTTTAGTTTTTTAAATGTAGATAATAGAAACGTCTTTTTTATAAAAAAGTAATAGAGTATTGTATTTTTAATAAAGAGAATGGTTTTTGTAATAATAAAACCAGTTAGATTCTGTTTATTTTAGATAGTTTTGTGGCTTTCCAAAAAGTGACTTAAAGAGTTTTTATTTTATTTTTTAATAAAAAAGTACTGATAAAGGTTATTTTAGCGTTTTACACGCGAGTTATATTTTGAAGCAAAAGCGAAACTCATACAACTTAAATGTTAGCAATGAAAAAAATTCTAATATCCGCCCTTTTCTTGAGTATTACCATTATAGTACAAGCTCAAGACAAACACTTCTCACAGTTTTATTCTGCGCCACTGAGTATCAATCCAGCTATGACCAGCTTGTTTGAAGGTAAATATCGTGGAATTGTTAATTATAGAACGCAGTGGAACAGTATTCTTCAGCAGCCATTTACAACTATTGGAGCTTCGGTAGAAGGTAGTTTTTCTCCTTTCAAAAGAGGTAAATATCCCGATAAATTTGGCTTTGGTGTCATGTTTTTTTCTGATGATGTAGGAACGCAGTCTTTTAGTACAGACCAGATTTCTTTGTCAGGTTCTTATCATAAATCACTAGATTATAAGGGAACGCATTATATTTCGGCTGGCTATCAGATGAGTATCGTTCAGAGAAGTGTTAACTTTAATCAGTTGACTTTTAATGATGAATTTAATGGATTGAACGGTTATACGGTGGCTACCAACGAAGTATTACCGACCAATAATATTACTTATGGTGATATGTCGGCAGGTGTTTTTTGGTCAATGGCGGCGAATGACAAAGTTTCTGTATATGCTGGAGGTGCGGTGCATCACTTCAATGTACCTGACGCTTCTTTTTATGAAGATGCAGAAGTTGCACCAGATAGAATTTTTCTTAAAGCGACTATTCAAGGTGGAGCTAGATTTCGATTTTCTAATAAATATGACTTAGAGCCACGTTTTGTTGTATTCCTTCAAGGACCTCACATTGAAGCAAATATTGGGGCAAATGTTCGAATTGCCTTAGATGATTATGCGACACATAACTTGCTTTTGGGCGGTTGGGTGCGTCCTGTTTCTGATGTAGATGGCGGAATTGTTTTGGATGCAGTAGTAGCAATGGCGGCTTATCGTTATGAAAATGTACAAGTCGGAATGAGTTACGATATTAATACTTCGGGGTTAGCAGCAGTGACAAAAGGTCAAGGTGGTTTCGAACTGTCTATGTCATTTATTGGATTTTATGAAAATGATAATATCCTTTGTCCACAGTTTTAGATTTTTTTTTGAATTTTGAATCAGAAAGGAACAAAAGCAAAAGTACAAACACTTTTGCTTTTGTTCCTTTCTGATTCAAAAGATACTATTTCCCAAATAATATCTTCAACTTTTCAATTCCCATTTTATTCATCAAGGCAATGTTTTTATTTGGAATTTCTTCTGGATTCGGATAATTTTCTAAGGCGCGTTCCATACTTTTTTCTCTCAAAATATGTAAAATTGGAAAAGGCGCGCGATTAGTGAAATTTTCAGCATCTGTTTCATTCGTTCCTGCAAATTGATAATTGGGATGAAAAGTAGCAATTTGAAATATTCCTTCATAACCCAATTCTGCTAAAAAGCCTTCGGCTACATCCACAAAACTCAAGAAATCTTCAAATTCTGCTAAAGCATTAGGTAAGATAAAAAGAGTTGTATCCGTGTCTTCACTAGGTAATCTTTCTAATAATTGCAATTCATTCAGAAAGGCTTCCATGACTTTATCCAAATCATCAGCAGGCTGAACGGCGTATCTAATTCGCTTTTGAACCGATACTTTTCGTGCAAAAGGGCAAATATTGAGTTGAATAATGAATTGTTCAACCCATTTTTGTACGCTTTCTATATATACTTGATTATTCATTTTTGAGTTGTTGTTTTACAAAAGCGACGGTTTGTGTTTCGCTCCAGTACTGATTTTGTGAATTAAAAGTAACAAAACCAACATGACCGCCATATTTTGGAGTCAAGAGGTGAAAGTAAGAATTTTTTTGAGCAGCTTCATAAGGAAAGGCTTCTTTTGCTAAAAAAGGGTCATCCTTGGCATTGATAAGTAAAGCAGGAGTTTTGATGTTTTTTAGAAATTGCTTAGCTCCATTTTTTCTATAATAATCAATTGCACTCTCAAAACCATGTACAGGCGCGGTGAACCAATTATCAAATTCTAAAAAATCCTTTGCACTCAGCAGTTTTTCTACATCATAACCGTTCGTTTCTAATAAAGCCGTTTTGTCTTTTATTTTAACCCGTAATTTTTTTAAAAAACGCTGATTATAAATAAAATTATGTGATTTTGCTATTTCATAAGAACAACATCCCAAATCGACGGGCGCACTAATCGCGACGGTTGCTCGAATAATAGCGGGTACTTTTGCTGGATTTTCACCGATGTATTTTAAGACCAAATTTCCACCCAAACTAAAACCAACTAAAGCAATTTCTTGATAGCTATTGGTTTTGATAATATGTTCAATCACGGTATGCAAATCATCCGTTGCTCCAGCATGATAAGCACGTAATCGTCGATTGGTTTCGCCGCCACAGGTACGATAATTATAGGCTACAATATCAAAATTGGCGGCTAAAAATGCCTTTGAC
>CAKZLT010000049.1 GCA_937127195.1 uncultured Saprospiraceae bacterium | reverse complement strand
CACCGATTTTGTATATTTCTTAAAAAGAAAAATAAAGTCGCTATATCGGGTACATTATTTATTTCCTACTCCCTAAAATTGATTTTTTATTTGATTAAAATGGAGTAGAACGGACAAAAAAGCGCGTTTAAATAACTAAAACTAAGCAATAGGCTGTAAAAAAACACGACTAAAGTTAAAAGCACTTCCTCCTAAAATGTGTTCAATTACATCAATAGTATCTGTTTGATGAGGCAATCGTTTGAAATAAATTTTAAATTTGAATTGATAATTTTCTTTATAAAAAACGCGACTCTTAGGGCAATAAGGGATATTTACCGCTTTTTGCATTATATATTTTTTGCCCGTTCTAGTGTCTTGAATATACATATCTGGGTTGATACAGGCAGTAGCTCGTGTACCACCTTTGAAGTTAGATTTATATTTGAAATAGACAATAGTGGCTTTTGTTGTTGTTTCTATCTTATAAATAGAAACTCGTGGATTCGTTTTACTTTTAAAAGGTGGGTTTAGATACGTTTGTGCTATTACAATTTGAATGCTACCAAAAAGAAATAGAATAATAAAGAGGATATTTTTGTTAATATTCATAACATCAATGAGCTAAAGGTTTTAAATAAACATTGTAAAAATTAAAAGGATTGGCTATGTTGGATAAATCTTCAATAATATGAATATGTCTAACATCATAATTGATTTTTGGAAAGTACAACTTAAACTTAATCGTTTGATGGCTACCCGAAAATTTATATTTATTGGGGCAATATGGAATACCTTTGGAACGAATGAGTTTAAGCCTTTTATTAGAAGCTACATCCAAAATATAAGCTGTTCGTGTAATACAAGCCCAACCTCCAAACGAAAATTCCTCTGGAGTGGTACAACTCATATATACAATGGTATATTTATTTGTAATCTCTATTTTCGTAATATCGACCATTGCCGTAGATTTGCCTTCAAAAGGCGGACTTTGGTAAGATTGCCCAATGGCACACGGCACTGAAAAAATGATAAAAATGAATAAAAATAAAAATCTCATAGTTTTTTGTTTTTTACAATTGAAGCTGTAAGAATTTTTGTTTGCTTATTGTCTGTAAAGGCAAGCAAAAGCTATTTGTCAGCGATTTCTATCAAACGACTTTCTCTAAAATTCTCTCCTCGAATCGAAATATAGTATTTCCCCTTTTGCCAATTGGCTGTTTCTACTTTTCTAAAAATCATCTCATTGCCCATCATTTCACCGCTAAATAATGGCTGAACAATTTCGCCTTTTTCATCCAGAATCTCAGCTTCTATTTTTTGGTCATTACGAACTTGCAGCATCAATCTTCTAACGGTTTGCTCTTTTTCTACTTTTAACGTATATCTATCCGCAAAGCCACACATTACATTGATTTTTGGACTTATAAGAGTATTTCCATCTTCATTAACTTGTGTTATTCTAAAATAGTTCGCGCCAGCGTGATAGATAATTGAATTGAATTTATAGAAATTAGTTAATTCTGGATAAACCTTTTTTATCGTTTTGAATGATTTTCCATCTTGCGAATATTCAACCAAATATACCTTAATAGCCTGTGGAGTAGTTAATGGACTCCATTGTACCTGAATAAATTTGTCTTTGAACGTACCTTTGAAAGTCAAAAGATTGAGTTCGTTGGTTTTTGTCTCAATATTTTTTTCTTGCTGTGCGGAAACCGTATCTGTCCAAAAAAGACTTAGCGCGACTACGATTAATAAAATTTGTATTTTTTTCATTGCAGAGAGATTGTTAGTTTTGTCTAAATGAACATTGTTCACTTACAAATATAAACGATTTTATAGGAAAGGCATTGTCTAACTGAGGGATAATCCTGATAAAAAAAGGTTGAAAACTTATTAAGTTTTCAACCTTTTTAATGGCTTTTTTATAAAAAACTATAAACGATATAAAAGCATCGCGCTACTGAAAGGTAAGAATTCAAAATCACTAGATTTGATAGGTACTTCGGTCAGCGTATCATCAAAATTAAGATAATTCCAGCTACCTCGGTTATGATAAATCATCGCTTTTGTATTGAGTAATAGAGAAAAACGCTGTGTCATAAGTACCTCAAAACCGACTTCTAAACCATACCCGAGCCGAATATGGCTTTGGTTTTCATTATAAAGAATTTCTTGCGTAAGACTAGGAATTGGAGCTAACTGTAACGCTCGTGGGTAAGTCCGTTCGTAACCTCTTACTCTCGAAAAAGAAGCGATTAGACCTGTATAAAAATTGACTTTTTTGAAAGAAAACTTCCTAGAAAAGACAAAAGAAAGTTCAACACTGTTATTGGCTATATAAGTCATATATCTTCCAATCGTATCCGTCGAGGTTGTGTCAATTCTGTAATCAGCTAAATAGCTATTGCCAAATTTCATTCTGACAGCACCAGAATATTTAGAACTAAATGCTCTTCGATAAGACAATTCTAATCTATCAAAAATGCCATTGTTAGGAGTAGAAAGACCTATGATGGCAGGTAAAACATCAATTCCAATTTGGTTTTTAGAAGAAAAATTTGAAGTATCTTGACTAAAAACACTGAAAGTAAAAAGTGTAAAAAAAAGTATTAATATATGTTTCATAACTTGAGTTTTTTGTGTAAAAGGATTTTATACTTAAAATTGGTACAAGACCATTATGCTATTGAGTTTTAAAAAGTTAAAAAATTCTGAATTATGAATACTCGAATCTTGAAGCATTCCGTCACGACCAATATGCTTCCAACTTCCTAAATGAGTGTTATATCGACTATAAAAGTTAAATAACATTTGCCATCTTTGCGTTATCGGTACTTCTATGCCGAGTTCCAATCCGCAAGAAACCCTAAAGAACTTTCTATTATCAGAATAAATAGTTTCACTCTGATACGGAAAGATGGTATCTGTCTGTTCTCTAGTTAGTTCTATTCCATTCATTCTAGCCGCAGAAACCAAAATACCAGCGTGTAATTTTACTTTTTTATATGAAAATTTTCGAGAAAAGGTAAAGGAAAGCTCATTATAACTATTTGCAAGTAAAATTGATATAATTGAAGATTTTCTCAATGAAAGAGAATCACCTCTGTATTCTACAGTATTGTTTCCACGATATTCTTTATTCATTTCTAATCGAAAAGTTCCATAATATTTGGGACTAAAAGCTCTTCGATAAGTAAAAGATATTCGGGTAAACGGACTTTGATTATCGGCAGCAATGCCAACAGTTAGTGGCAAAATATCAATTCCGATTTGGTTTTTGTAAAAAACACTTGAACTGTCTTGACCAATAGCATAGAAAGAAACTAGCACAAAAGCTAATATTAATATTCGTTTCATGGTTTAGTTGTTATTTTGGTTTAAAAATCGACTGAATTTAAGAAAAATAATTAACAAAGTATCTATTTGTAGTTTTTATAATTTTTCTGCTTGTAACATTTTGCAGTGACGCACCTAAAGGCGCTTTATTCGACATTTATAGCCAATTTCTACAAACA
>CAKZLT010000048.1 GCA_937127195.1 uncultured Saprospiraceae bacterium | reverse complement strand
CGTAGAAAGGCGTTTGGCTGGCATATTATTGGATAAATAGTGAAAACGTTTATTTGTTCTCTCTGGTCCACCTTCACCTGCAAACATCCGCGTCGGGTCTTCTCCTTTTCTTTTAAAAGGAAAAACACCAGCCGTATAAGGAAACTCTCCTGGAACGTTTTCTTGCTTGCTCCATCTTAATATTTCACCCCAATCTTTATATTTTGGAAGCGATATTTTTGGAATATCATTATGAGAAAGCGACTTCGTAAAGTTCTCTACTTTAAACTCTCGACCACGAACATAATAAGTAAAATGCTCGCCTTTATAACTTGCCTTTTTCGCTTCCCAGCCGTCCAGAATAGCTTTATTTTCTAATGAAAGTTGCTGTTCTAAGTTCGACTTTAAGGGACGCAAGGCGTCGGACGCTTCGGAAGCGTCCGACGCCTCTTTTAATAACGAAAGCGTATTCTCAACGGAAAATAAATTTCTTGCGACTTCACTTTGAGCTTCTACCTCTTCGTCATATCGCTTAATCGTCTCTGTGATTTCAGACAAATAACGCACCCTTGACGGAGGAATAATATATTGTTTCTCACTCTGTCCTTCTTCCAAATTACTTTTTTCTTCATTTGGAAAAAGACGTTTAGATAACTCATTGAAAAATGAATTAACCCCCGGGTCATTGAATTGCGACGCAATCGAACCAAAAACAGGCATCGTACTCGGGTCTTCATGCCACAAATCACGGTTGCGCTGATATTGTTTTTTGACATCACGCAAAGCATCTAATGCACCGCGCTTATCGAATTTGTTCAACACAATCAAATCCGCAAAATCCAACATATCAATCTTTTCTAATTGAGATGCTGCGCCAAACTCTGGTGTCATCACGTAAACCGACAAATCAGCATGGTCAACGATTTCACTATCTGATTGTCCAATTCCAGAAGTTTCGAGTATAATCAAATCAAAACCCGCGTGTTTCATCACAGCAATCGCGCTATCAATGTCTTTTGATAAGGCTAAATTATATTGACGAGTCGCCAATGAACGCATAAAAACACGTTCGCTAGCAATTGAATTCATACGAATACGGTCACCAAGTAGTGCGCCACCTGTTTTACGCTTTGATGGGTCAACCGAAATAATTCCGAGTGTTTTGGTTGGATATTTTGCCAAAAAACGTAAAACTAATTCATCAACTAAACTTGACTTACCAGCTCCTCCCGTTCCTGTAATCCCCAAAATCGGCGTAGATTTTTCTTCTTTCGCTTTCGCTTTTAAGTCTTCTAACCAACTCGCATTTTCCTCTGGATAATTCTCTGCTGCCGAAATCGTTCGAGCAATATCGGCATCTAAAGGTCGGACGCTTCCAAAGCGTCCGACCTTTTCAGTATCGAAATTCGCACCAACAGGAAAATCACATTTTTCCAAAAGGTCATTAATCATACCTTGCAATCCCATTGCACGACCATCATCTGGCGAATAGATACGAGTAATTCCGTGCGCGTGAAGCATTTCGATTTCGGAAGGCAAAATCACACCACCACCACCTCCAAAAATTCGGATGTGTTCACAATTTTGTTCCTTCAAAAGGTCGTACATGTATTTGAAATACTCGTTGTGTCCACCTTGGTAGGAAGTAATCGCTATTCCTTGTACATCTTCTTGTATTGCTGTAGAGACAATCTCATTAGCCGTTCTATTATGTCCAAGATGGATTATTTCAGCACCCGTTCGCTGCATAATTCTACGCATTATATTGATTGCTGCATCATGTCCATCAAATAATGAAGCCGCGGTGACTAATCTGATTTTATTCTTTGGAGT
>CAKZLT010000047.1 GCA_937127195.1 uncultured Saprospiraceae bacterium | reverse complement strand
TTTGAAGCGCTGAGTGAACTTGTGGATCATTTTAGCAACATCTGTAGTACGGTTTCTAAGCATGCTACCATCAGGGAAATTTTGCTCAATAGTATCTTCTGAAACTTTTATAGAAGCAATAGGGTTGAAACAGATATAAGAAAAACTATTATCGTTTGCATGATAATCACTACTTTCTAATAAGATACTATTCGGGAATTGATCGCGAATTTTTAAATAGATGCTTACAGGTGTTATAGTGTCTGCAAGAATTTTTTTGTAATGTGTGTATAGACTAAAAGTTTTCATAAATATTTGATATAAAAAAAAGGCTTGTCGTGAATGACAAGCCTTTTGTATGTTAATTAAATATACGTAGGGGTTTATTCACGAATTGTGTTTCGAGAATTCCACCACCAAGTATGATTTAAATTTGTGTTCATGTTTGTAATAATTTTCAAATATAAGTATCAATTTTTAGTTTTCAAATATATTTGAGTAAAAAAGAAAAAGATTCCTATTATTATAGAAACCTTTAACTTATTGTAAGCTATTGATTTTAAGTGTGTCTTAGAATTTTAATGCTACATTTAAATCAAACTCATCATAAATAGTTTTATCTCCCAGATTGCTAAAAAAGCTACCAGAACCATAACGAATATCAAAATCAGAACGGTCAACTGTTATTTTAGCATCCGCAGTTGCAGTACCTTCATTGTCTGTTACATTTGCCATGAACTTGATAGACTTTGTAGTTGATTTGATTGTCAAATCTGCTGTGATTTTATATTTTCCAGAAGTACCATAAGGGACAACCTTAGTAATTTTTAGTTTTGCAGTTGGAAATTTATCTGTTCCAAAGAAGTCTTTAGATTTCAAGTGTCCTTCCAATTTTTTTGCATAATCACCTTTCAAGTCCTTTACAGTGATTGAAGTCATATCAATAGTAAAACTTCCTCCAACTAATTTATTATCATCAAATTTCAATGAGCCATCTTTAATATTTACATTACCAAAATGTGAGCCTGTAACTTTATAGCCTTTCCATTTGATGGTACTTGCTTCTGTATCGACGGTGTAATCAGCAACTTTACTGATTGTAAATGAAAAAGTAGCTAAGGCAACTAGTGCAACTAAAAATGTTTTTAATTTCATGATTGTATTTTTTATAAAATGATTTTAAGTATTTGAAAGCAATTAATTGCTTCGTTCGTTATATTGAACGTTATTTTTTAATTAATGTTTAAACATTGATTATTTTTTTTGTTCTTTTTTATAAAAAAAATCAAAAAATAGTTTTGTAAATTGTAGCCAATAAGATTTTTATTAAAAACGATACTATATATATAGGTAGTTCTATATGATTTTATGTGGTCATTTAAAATGTCACCTACTTAATCTGATTATTTCTAGGTTCTAGGTTCTGGTTTCTGGTTTCTGCTGCCGCTGTTAATCGAAACAGCGGCAACAGAAACCAGAACCTAGAAACCAGAAACCATTTGAAAAAGCGAAATTTTAGACAAAGCACATAAAATCATAAAGAACCACACAGGTAGTATATTCAACCATAAAATCAGCATAATTAAAATGAATAGAGTAAAAAATCAATTTGATTTAACAGGAAAGGTGGCAATCGTCACGGGTTCTTCAAAAGGAATTGGAGAAAGTATTGCACGAGGCTTAGCAGAATTTGGTGCAAAAGTAGTAGTGAGTAGTCGAAAGCAAGAGGCGGTTGATGAAGTGGCAGCGAGTTTTCGGGCAGACGGATTGGAAGCAATTGGTATTGCTTGTCATGTGGGAGATGAAGCACAACTTCAAAACCTAGTAGATAAAACAATCGAAAAATACGGAGGTATTGATATTTTGGTGAATAATGCGGCGACAAACCCTGTTTTTGGACCATTATCAGAAATGAATGGAGATGTTTTTGACAAAGTGATGAACGTTAATGTCAGAGCTTGTATGCTTTTGGCAAATAAATGTTTTCCGTCAATGAGCGAGCGAGGCGGCGGTTCTGTTATCAATATAGCATCAGTAGAAGGAAGTAAGCCATCATTAGGGCTAAGTATATATAGTATCAGTAAATCGGCAGTTATTATGTTGACTCAAAGTCAAGCTAAGGAATGGGGAGCGGCTGGCATTCGTAGTAATACAATCTGTCCAGGATTAATACAGACCAAATTCAGTTCTGCACTTTGGAAAAATGATGCTATTCTGAAACAAGTAGAAAAACATTTGCCAGCAGGGCGAATGGCTCAACCAGATGAAATGGCAGGTTTGGCAGTATTTTTAGCATCAGAAGCATCAAGCTATTGTACAGGAAGTGTATTTGTAGCAGATGGAGGGCATTTAATTGCAGGATAAACATCGTCGTCGTAGGGACAAGGCATGCCTTGTCCCTACGAACAACCAAACGAAAATTATGAATTTTGAATATACAGAAAAGTCAAAAGCGTTACAAGAGAAAGTAAAACGCTTTATGGAAGCGCATATTTACCCGATAGAGCAGGACTATTTTGATTTTACGGAAAAGAACCCTTGGCAGCATTATCCAAAATTGGAAGAACTCAAATCTTTGGCAAAAGCGGAAGGTCTTTGGAATTTATTCTTACCGAAATCCTATGGCGAATTGAGTGGAGGACTGACCAATTTGGAATACGCAGCGTTAGCCGAAATCATGGGACGAGTCACTTGGGCATCTGAAATTTTTAATTGTTCTGCGCCAGATACAGGAAATATGGAAGTTTTGGCAAAGTATGGAAGCCCCGTTCAGCAAGAGAAATGGCTGAAACCATTAATGAATGGTGATATTAGGTCGGCGTTTTTGATGACCGAACCAGATGTGGCTTCTTCTGATGCGACTAATATCGAAACTTCTATTGTCAGAGATGGCGATGAATATGTAATAAACGGAAGAAAATGGTGGTCTTCTGGCGCAATGGATCCACATTGTAAAGTTGCCATTATTATGGGTAAAACCGATGTAAATGCGCACAGACATCAACAACAAAGTATGGTTTTGGTTCCTATGAATACAGCTGGTTTAGAAATTATTCGTCCGCTTTCTGTAATGGGATATTACGATTCTCCAGAAGGTCATGCAGAAATTCAGTTAACCAATGTTCGTGTTCCGAAGGAAAATTTAATTTTAGGTGAAGGTAGAGGTTTTGAAATCGCACAAGGTCGTTTAGGACCTGGTCGAATTCATCATTGTATGCGTTTGGTAGGTATGGCGCAATATGCGTTAGAAACAATGTCTAAAAGAACATTAGAAAGAGAAACTTTTGGTAAAAAGTTTTATGATTACAGTAGCATTCGACACGAAATCGCAAAATCGCAATGCGAAATTGAACAAGCACGTTTGTTAACGCTATCTGCTGCTGATAAAATGGATAAGTTAGGAAACAAGGAAGCCAAAGATATTATTGCAATGATAAAAATTGTTGCTCCCAATATGGCATTGAATGTTATCGATAGAGCGATGCAGATTTTAGGCGGAAAAGGAGTTGGTCCAGACACGTATTTGCCACATTATTTTGCCATTGCAAGAATGTTGCGTTTAGCAGATGGACCCGATGAAGTGCATATGTATCAATTAGGAAAAAGTTGTATTAAGAAATA
>CAKZLT010000046.1 GCA_937127195.1 uncultured Saprospiraceae bacterium | reverse complement strand
TTTTTTACAAATTTACAAATAGCTGCGTCAATTTCCGATTTTGAATATCAAGAAGAAATGATTTTGAATTCGTTTTTTGGATTTCGTTAGAGGTCAAAGGTGTGTGGTAATTTCTGGTTTCTTGATGCTAGTTTCTGCTACCGCTGTTTCGATTATTCCTTTTTCGGTATAAAAACAGTAGTCACGAATGCACGAATTCGCATAACTAAAACATTGATTTACAGATACATTCGTGCATTTATAGTAAAATAAACATATATATTTAATAGCGAAATAGGAATAACAACAGTAGCAGAAACCAGAAAATTTTCCAAAGAACCTTCTTTTTAAAAGATTTGACGACTTTCCTTTATGTGCTTGCGAATAAAAGTATCCATTTGTAATACATCTATAATACCCTGAACTTCTCCCATTTCATCCATGATAACGACATTAGAAAGTCGTTCTTCGCTCATGAGTTCATATAGTTGATTGGTATTTGTATTTTCTGATACTATTTTGACCTTATCCGAAATGTAACTAATAATAGCAAGGTCTTGCCCTTCTTTATTTTTATATAAATTATTCAATGTATTACGCGTCACTACGCCAATAAAAGCATTATCCTCCTCTCCTACTACCAAAAAATCACCTGAATTATCTTTCAATAAATATTCATTTGCCAAGTGAACAGGCGTATCACTCTTGAGTGCTGTTACAGGGTCGCGCATCACATCTTTTGTAGTATATTGCTTAAGTACTTCGCCCAGTTTGACCGAACGATATTCGCTTGTAGCTGCCATAAATACAAACGCACCAATAATCGGAATGATATAATCATCTTGCATAAAACCATAAACCACAAACAAAATAGCAAATAATTGCCCTATTCGCATGGCATAAAAAGTCGCGCGTTCTCTTTTTAATTTTAATGATAATAATGCCCTAAATATACGCCCGCCATCCATTGGAAAAGCAGGTATTAAATTAAATAACACCAAAAAAATATTCAAAAAGAAAATCAACATCAAAAAATTAATCCAATCTACATAGCGAAGAAGTTCGCCCATTTCATTAAAATAACTAAAGTCTAAATAGCCTTGCGTTATATATAAAACAACTCCAATAATCAAAGCAATCACAACATTAACCAAAGGGCCTGCTGCCGCAATCACTAATTCTTGTATCGGATTACTAGGTAATTGTTTGAGTCGAGCGACACCACCAATAGGCGACAAAATAATATCAACGGTCATCACACCATAACGTCTTGCGGCAAAAGCGTGTCCGAGTTCGTGTAATAATACGCACAAAAATAGTCCCAAAATCAAACCTGCAAAAGTCAATTGTATCGTAAGACTAGCTTCTCTAAATACATAAAAAGGATAAATCAACATAATCGGAAAACTCCAATGAAGCTTGAGCGGAATGCCACTAATGGTTAGTATTTTGAATGATTTACCCATTTATAATTGTTTTACTCTTTGTTTCTCTTTTAATTTGTTTCTCTTTTTAATATAGTTCTCTAAAGATTATTGTGGTTTCTAGAAACTAGAAAAATTCAGAATGCCTTTAATATTTACCTAACAAACTTAATTCAATAAAGTTAGCTTACCATATTTACCATTCTTTTTTTATAAAAAGTTTTGAAGTCTTCAAGTTAGGTCTAGAAATAAAGACGTTTACTGAACTTTGGAAGTTTAGTAAACGTCTTTATTTCTTAGTGCTTCAACTTATAAGCAATTTTTATGGGTTTACACCACAGTTGACTAGGCATTCTCCTTTAGAATCAATTATTTGCATTTTTTCACCCAAATAAACGCGCGCTTCATCACCATCCGTTGAATGCAAATCATCATATTTGAATGGAATCACTACTTTGCCTGTATAATCAACCGTTCCCCATTTTCCTTCGTGCTTCAACCAAACATAGCCTTCGCAAACCTGCGGCAAACCAGAATAATTTTCATCAAAATCATATTCGAAAGGAACAATCACTTTACCTCTTTGATTCAATAAGCCATATTTACCATTTTTCTTTGCAATAGAAATACCTTCATCATTCATTGGAGTCAAAAAATCATACTCAAATTTGAAGAGTGTACTATCATTTTTGTTAATGATTCCCCATTTTCCTTCTACATTCTGACCAACAGAGTAGCCATTAGAAAAACGACTCAAATAAGCATATTTGAAAGGAATAAGAATATTTTCATCTTTTTCTATCACACCCCATTTTCCATCTTTTTTGACCGATGCTGCACCATTCTCAAAAATAGTTGCCGCATCATAAGTCAATTTAATCACTTCATCGCCTCGATAATCAATATAACCATATTTGTCAGCTAACTTTACAATCGCAAAATCATCAGCATACGATACTATCACTTGGTCGTATTCTCTGTCTTTTGTGGTTGAACTTGCAGCAAAACCAAACAGTTCTTCGGTTAAGCTTTCTTTTCTAACTAAAGAGAATTTATTCTTTTTCTTAGCTAAAATAATTTCTTGACTAAAATTGATTGTCGTATCAAAATCCATTGAAGTCAACTCGTCTCCTTCGTGATTAATGATACCATATTGATTATTTTCTTTAACCATAGAAAGGTTTTTTCCATAAAACTCTGCTGCATCAAATTTGGGTTCTATAACGAAAATTTCTTTTTTAAAATGATATAATCCAAATTTTCCATCTTTCTCGACCCATTCCAAATCGGTAGGTGTTTCTACAACATATTTACTTGATTGTGCAAATGCGGACAATGTTCCAATTAACAGAAGTGCAGTGATTAAATAGCGCATAGTTAGTTTTTTTTATTTTTTATTTATATGAATGGAGCAAATCAAATCCCCTTCTTTTGCATCCATTTCAAAGCCTCTCTCTTGCTTAATGATGATAATTCATGATTTGCGACAAAATCCTTAACAAAATTTCCATCTGTTTTAGAATATTCTCTCAATGCCCAACCGATAGCCTTCCGAATAAAGAATTCTTTTTGGTGATTATGTTTTAATATATTACTCACCAATAAGCCTTCATTTGTATCTGTCTTGTATTTGAGTTGAAATATTATTGATGTGCGGTTGAGCCAGAAATTACTAGAATTGACAAACTTGTCATTCATTCCTTCAATTAAATTCGGAAAACGCTTCATCAAACTTCCCATTGACCGAGTAGCCAACCAATCCACAGTATCCCACCACGATTGTGTCAATATCAAATATTCTATCAAATCAACCGTATCTTCGGGCATTTTTTTGAGATGCTTATCCAATACTTCCAAACCAAAATAATGCAATTCTCGATAAGGTTCATCCCATAGCATTTCCAAAAAAGTCGGAATATCTTCCAAATCAGGGAAACCATTTTTGGCAGTATAAGGTTTTGTAACGGCTTGCCTAAACGGCTTTTTCAAACCATAAAACTCAAATTTATTTTTCATATATGCCGACATTTGCATCGCCGTTTCGGGTTGTGCTGCTGCTTCTAGTTCTGATTTGAGTCCTTCGATGTATGCTTCTAACATTTTTGATGTATTAGGTTTTATTCGTGAAGTGGTAAGATACGATTTTTTGTTTTTTTATAAAAAAGCCTATATCCTTTAATAGAATATAGACTTTTCAATCTCAAATAAATACAATTTTTTACGGATGTAATTCCGTTTTTCGCAAAGGAAAAAAAAGAGAACATTTACTCGGTCAAGCCTCGTGAGAGTAAATGGGCTGCGTGAAATAGATTTGCCAAATCTTTAAGATTTCGCAAATCTCTAATGTGGGAAAAACTGAATTACATCCTTTTTTACCAACCACGATACAAATTCTGTATCTTTTTATTCGGCTCACTAGCTTTAATTTCTGCTATTTTCTTATCCAAATCAAGCAATAAATCACCTGCCTTTCCTTTTTTTCGAAGCATCTCTGCCACATTATAAATCACCTTTGCAGCATGGTATCTTTTCCAACTATACTCATTATTTTCTGCTACGGTATGCAGCTTTTCGGTGTGTAAAGCGATTGTTTTTGTATCGCCGTTTTCTAGTAATCGACTATGCAATTCATAAAAAGAAGATGCATAATAACTGCCAATATCTTCGATATGCTGATAAAAGAATGGCAAATATTTTTCATCTTTCGTAGATGCTAAAATCTCCGCTAACGTAAAAACCGTTTGCTCATAAGTTGCATTCGTCATCTTCTCCGCAACCATAACCGCCTTTTGTGGTGCTAATGTTTTGAGAGCTGACAATTGAGCAGAAATAACGTTGTAAGCCAATTCTTCATTATTCTTCAAAGAAGCTATCAACATTGGTACAATTATGCTATCTCCTGCCGATTTGAGTCGATTAATACTTGCTATTCGGGTGTTAGAATGTTCGTGTTTCATCAACTTTCTAAGCTGCTCCAAAGTCTCTTTATCCAATATCACATTATTAATGGCATGACTTCGTATCACCCAACTTTCATCCGTCAAAGCACTTTTGATAGCTTCCTGTGCTGCTGGTGTTTTTTTGGTAGAAATAGCTGTAATCGCATTGTACCTATCCAAATAAGTTGCCTCTTTTTTTAATTGAAAAATATAACTTTCAATTGTTTTATTCGTCGTAATCGTTCCTAACAAAGCGTGCTTAGCATCCAAAGTCATCACAATAGGCGGCGTTTTTGCATCAAAATAAAAAGTCTCTTTACGTTTTGTAATAAAAACCTTTTCAGTTATTTTTTCATTTTCAAAATGAATATCAACCTCCAAAGGCAGAATAAAAATAGCTGGCGATTTTGCTGGATTTTGCAACTGTTCCACAATCATTGTCGCCTTTTGCTCAGTGCTATCGTAACCATATTTCACTTCCAACTCAGGGTGTCCCGATGAAAAATACCATTGATTAAAAAACCAATTCAAGTCCTCTCCCGTCACTTCTTCAAAAGCCAAACGCAAGTCATGCGCCTCAACTGCCGTGAATGCGTTATTTTTTAGATATAAATGTAATCCCGCAAAAAACGCCTCATCACCCAAATAGCTTCTCAAATGATGCAAAACACAACCACCTTTATTGTAACTATGTGCATCAAACATATCTTCGCGGTCATTATATTTGAAATTAATCAAATCATGGTAATCACTTTCCGAAGTATATAAATAGCCTCGCATTTCTTGTTGTAAATGGTGGTCAGCCACATCTTTACCGTATTTGTGTTCTAGCCAAAGATATTCGCCATAGTTCGCAAAACCTTCATTTAGTGTCAAATTTGACCAACTTTCGCAAGTCACCAAGTCACCAAACCAATGATGCATCAACTCATGAGCAACTATTTTATCATTATGATTATCAATCAATTCACGCGTCGTTCTTTGTACAAAATCACCAAAAATAACGCCCGTAGTGTTCTCCATTGCGCCCGAAACGTAATCTCTCACCACGATTTGAGCATACTTCTGCCACGGATATTCTACACCCAATCGCTCCGAAAAAAAGGTTAACATCTCTTTCGTATGCGCAAAAATGGCGCGTGCGTGCGCTTCATACTCAGGCTCAACGTAGTAACTCACCTCTTTGCCTTTCCATTCGTCTTTCACCACCGCAAAGTCTCCTACTGTCAACATAAATAAATAAGGTGCGTGCGGCAAATCCATTATCCAATGGTCAGTTCGTGTACCGTTTTTATTAATATTCGACGAATTCAAAAGACCATTAGAAAGCGTTTTAAATTTGTTTTGAACCGTAATAAAAATCTCTTGCGTACAACGTTCATTCGGTTTATCAATCGTTGGAAACCACGCCGAATTTGCTTCTGTTTCTCCTTGCGTCCAGATTTGCTGTGGCTTATTCTTCGTTTTTCCATCATGATTAATAAAATACAACCCTTGGTCAGAAGAGATTGCTGCACTTCCACCCAAAGTCCTTTCGGCAGGTTTGGCAGTATAATCAATATAAATCCAATAGTTTTCAGCCTTCGTATAAACGCGGTCAAGCGTAATCATTAGTTGTTCTTTATTATTAAAAAACTTCAAATCAACCGTATCTTGACCATTAATCATACCTACTCGACGCACATCAAAACCTTTTGCATCTAATAATAAACTATTACTATCAAAAAAATAAGGTGATAATTGAAGCGTCGCTTCACCCAAAACGTGCTGTTTTAACCAATCAAATTGAACTGCCAACTTGGTGTGTAGCAAATCATTTTCGCGCTTACTACTTGGATTATAAGTTGGTAGTTTGTATTTATTTGTATTAAATTTTCGGGGAGCGACTACGAATAAAGTATCTAAATCGCGTTCCTCAAAAGTCACTACTTCGATGATTTCTTCTCCATCACCCTCTGAGGCATTTTGAGTAGCGCGGCAGCCTGCTAAAAATAAAATAAAGGCTAAAAAATAAAGTATTTGATATTTTTTCATAGTTTCGGATTTCTAATATCTTTCCTAGCTTTGTTTATTAAAGTATGGGTATTTTAAAAAGTCTTATTCAAAAAACAAACAAAGTTAAATTAATTCGTAATTATTCAGCATCACTTAAAGAAGAAATGATTGAGCTATATATAAAAGACGATACAAAAGCGTCTCTTTTCCCTAAGTTGCCATTAGGCAAACGGTCTCTTCATCTCTTTTCTAAGTAATCAATTCAACAAAAAATGGCAGGTAAATTATATTTAATACCATCGTCTTTAGGTGACAATACCGTTCATTCGATTCCTCAACACACCGTTGAAGTAGCACATTCTTTGGATATATTCATCGCAGAACGTGCCAAAACGGCTCGTCATTTCCTCAAAGCACTCCAAACGCCTGTTGCGTTCAATGACATGACTTTTTATGAATTGAACAAAAAAACGCCACCAGAAGACGTTGCCCATTTCTTAAAAGATGCAGAAAATGGTAAAAATGTTGGGTTGCTCTCCGAAGCAGGTTGCCCAGGCGTTGCCGATCCTGGCGCAGTTATCGTTCAGTTGGCACACCAAAAAGGCATTGAAGTCATTCCGTTGGTTGGGCCTTCTTCGATTTTGTTGGCGTTGATGGCATCGGGCATGAATGGGCAGAGTTTTGCTTTTGTTGGTTATTTGGGTGTCAAAAAAGGCGACCGAATCCGCGACTTGAAACGCTTAGAACAACTGGCGCGCAAACTGAATCAAACTCAAATTTTTATAGAAACACCATATCGAAATATGTCTTTGATTGAAGATATGTTGACTGGTTTGAGTCCAAGAACAAGGCTTTGCATCGCTGCTAACTTGACTTTACCAACCGAATACATCAAAACTAAAACCATTCAAGAGTGGAAAAAAACGAAGTTACCAGAATTGCATAAGCAACCAGCAATTTTTTTAATATTATAAAGAGTGTTTCCCACAGAGTGGGAAATATTTTAATAATTAGCATTATTTTTGACCCCATTTTTATAAAAACCTGATTGTAACGTTTTGCAGTGATAACTCTGAAAGAGTTAAATATGAGTAGCCATGGGTGTAAACCCATGGTTCTAAGTTGAAAGTACACCAACTCTGAAAGAGTTGAACAATTGAAAAGAGGCATTTTAACTGTTCAACTCTTTCAGAGTTGGTACTAGCTTCAATCCTTAACCATGGGTTTACATCCATGGCTACTCATATTCAACCCTTTTCAGGGTTGCTAGACGTGAATTTTGCTATCACTGCAAAACGTTACAATCAGATAAAAACAAAAAACTCTGCAACTCTGCTTCTCCCAAAACTCTGCGAGAAACAAACGTAACAAAAGAAAAACTCTGCGAGAAACAGACACAACAAAAGAAAACTCGACAACTATGGCAAAACGACAACCTAAAGCAATCACAACCTCCAAAAAAACTAAAAAGAAGAAAATAGCAAAAAAACAAGAAACTTCTATTCCTACTCATTGGTATTGGTTAGGAGGTATTTTACTATTTACGTTTCTGCTTTACAATTCAAGTATCCAAAATGATTTTGTGAATTGGGACGATGATAGTAACATTGTTAATAATCCTTATGTTCGCAATTTTGATGTAATAACTATTTTCACAGAAACCTACTCGAACGCCTATCGCCCATTGACATTTCTGTCTTTTAGTGTGCTATATCAACTCTTTGGGGCGAATGCTGCACCTTTTCATTTGGTCAGTTTATTATTGCACTTATTCAATGTTGTTTTAATTTTTAAAATCTTCAAAACGCTTGGTAAAACCGATAATTTCGCCTTAATCATTGCTGGATTATTCGCTATTCATCCCATGGCAGTCGAAGCGATTTCGTGGGCTTCTGCACTAAATGATGTGATGTATGTCGCCTTTTTTATGGGTGCAGCACTGCTTTATTTACAAGAAAAAAAGAAAATGTGGATTTATGTTTTGTTCGTCTTATCGCTTTTGACAAAGCCGTCAGCGATTGTATTTCCGTTTGTTTTGCTCCTATTTGATTGGTACAAAACGGGGAAACTAGAGCAAAAACAACTCATTCAAAAACTACCTCTAGTGGCAATTGCAGTCCTATTTGCTGTTGTGTCAGTACTTGCTCGAAACAATTCTGCAGAGGTTTCTCAGCTTTCGGCAGATTATTCTTTCGTAGATAGAGTTTTCTTTGCCTTCTACGGAATGGCATATTATGGTGTCAAATTATTTGCGCCTTTCAACTTATCAGCGATTCATTACTTCCCCGAAAAAGTCAACGGAGCATTACCTACGATGTATTACTTAGCTCCTATTTTGTCAGGTGTAGCGATTTTGGCGGCTGTTTATTTTAAAAATCACAGAAAAGCCATCATTTTTGGTCTAGCATTTTATGTAATTAACTTGGCTTTGGTGGTTCAATTAATTCCATTTGGTCGCGCGGTTGTTGCCGAAAGATACGCTTATTTACCTTACATCGGCTTGTTTTTCTTAATTGCTTACATTTATTCTTTATTAAAAAAAGACCTTCAAACCTACTTTTTATATGCTACTATTGGCTTGGGTGTCTTCTTTTCGATATTGACATTCAATCGCACACAGGTTTGGAACAACGGTTTGACACTTTTTGATAATATCATCGAACATTATCCGAATAGCGCCATGTCTTATTATAATCGTGGAAATGAATATAATCGTCAAGGTCAATCATTGTTGGCAATGGAGGATTTTGATAAAGCGATTAGCCTCAATGACAAAAGCGCGAGTTTTTATAATAATAAAGCGAACACTTACACGCTACTCAACCAACACGAATTTTCGGTGGAGTGGTATAATAAAGCCATTAGTTTAGAACCAAATACAGCCAATTTTTATCAAAATCGAGGTTTGGCGTTAAAAACGTTGAAGCGAATGGATGAAGCCGTTAAGGATTTTCATAAGGCTGTTGAGTTAGATGAAAGCTACACGCCACCTTATTTGCAGCTTGGTGATTATTATTTTAATAGTGGAAAATACAATGATGCACGTCGTTTTTATACGCGCTGTATCAATGATAATTACGAAGCTGGTTACGCTAATTTCTATATTGGTGTGGCGGATTACAACTTAGGAAGTAAGGAAACGGCTTGTGAATACTGGGAAAAAGCGCGTCAATTGGGTTACGCACAATCAAGTAAAATGATTGATGAGCGTTGTAGGTAGAAATACTTCAAATTAAAAAACGTCGAACAACTCTAAGCTGTTCGACGTTTTATTTTTAATATTATTATTTTGGTTCTCCTAATAACTCAAATATCAGTTGCTGGTCTTCTGGCATAATTCTACCTCTGGGTAGTTCTATTCCTTTTTCTCTGAGCTTACGGATAATGGTTCTAGGATGTAAATTGTATAATGCTGCTATTTCTTGTCTGGTCGCTGCACCTTTTATTTCAGCGGTGTTTAATTTGTGAGACATCTTGTTTAAGGTTTTAAGGTTTTAAGGTTTTAAGGTTTTTCCTTATTAAAAAATTTATTAACATTGTAAATCTAGCGAAAAACATTCAACTAAACAAGTAAGCTATGCTATTTTAACATTAGTTTACCTTATTTATTAATTCTTCCATTCCATAATGCTGAATCGCTTTCTCCTTCAAAGGGTTTGTACTCCATTCTTCCCATTCGCAGGTATAAGGATTGTAGCCACACTTCAATGGTTTAGAATACATATCTTCTGGATTTTCGACATAAGCGCGACAATCCGTACAAATATGACGGAACTCACAATCTTTACAAATCGAGATTTGGTCTTTGGTCACATTCCAATACTTCTTAAAGTCGGGGTGGGCTAGTGCTTCTGTCAGTGTCGTGTCTTTGATATTGCCAAATGATTGTGACATTGACGGGCAGTTTTTAATATTACCTTCGTTGTCTATGGATATTTTGCGATTGAGACAGGTGTTGTGATGTTGGGACTCAGTGAAGAGTTTTCTGTTGATTGTAAAATACGTGGTATCAATTACTCCGCAATCCTTTATTGACATTTCATTTTCTACTAAAGAAATCGGTTGCTGATTAGAAGTTGTTAGAATTTCATTTTTAGGAGCATTGAATAAAGTTGCATTGAATATAAAAGTAAATTTTTCCATTAATTGAGCTAAAGTTCTTTCATTTACTGTCTTACTGTAAGGAAAAAGTATTTCAAGAGATAAAATTTTACCTAAAGGAATTAATTCGATTATATCGTTCAATGATTCTAATGATATTTCTTTAAAAAAGCGTAAAAATAAATGTTTAGAGCCTAATTGAGCTAACTCTGTAAAAACCATTTCGTAGTCGGAGTTTTCATGATAATCTACAATTGCATTTGTAACAAAAGCAGGTTCTTCCCATTTCAATTCCATTTTAGGATAAAAACTTGGTGATTCTGTAAAAAAGATAAACTCATTATCTAACAAAAATTGAAAATACTCATCTATTGTTTCGTTATATTGATTTTGAAAATGGGCTTTGACTCCATCTAGCGTTTTTCCTTTATGTTCTGTTAATATTTCAAATAAACTATTAGGTATGAAAGCCGAAGCTTTACGCTGAACATCACAGACTATACTTCTGGAAACTCCTTTAACAGGAATACAACAAGCAAAAAGTTGAAAGGGAACATTACTTTTCATAATTATGTTTTTTTCATTTTAACGATTGGCTTATAATGAGTAGAGTAACGATTATAAGGAATTTGAACCTTAGACTTTTTGACGTACTTTTCATTTACTTTCAATTGACCAAACTGAAATGTAATCGGTAGTTTTTTTGCTACTTCTTCTGATGTAACTGAATGAATAGGTTTCATATGTTTATAATGAGGTTTGAATAAGATAATCCGCTATTTTTTCTTCTAAATAATAATTACAATTAGCAGAAAGCCAGTCAAATTGTCCCACAGGATTCACTTCTAAGAAAACAAATTTCTCATCTGGTGTCATTATCAAATCTATACTTCCAGTTTTTAAACCGCTTAATTTCATAAAATTAACGACTTGCTTACTTACTGTTGAAGGCAATTTAAATGGCACATTTCTATTTGGTCTCTCTCGATTATAGTAGCGATAATCTATTTTAGTTTGATTATCTAGCTGGGAAAAAATAGCCATAGCATATACCTGTTCATCCAAATAAAATACTCTTATTTCTATTTCTTTTTCAATATATGCTTGTACTAATAATGGAAAAAAATGCACTGCTAATGCTTCAATATGCTCATTTGAAACCAACTGTGTACCTTCACCATGAAATATTCCATCTTCTGTTGAGATATT
>CAKZLT010000045.1 GCA_937127195.1 uncultured Saprospiraceae bacterium | reverse complement strand
AACGCTACCCTATCTCGGCGTACGCACTCGAAAATACCGAAATTAGCACGGTTTCAAAAACTGATTTCTTTGAATTATTGCATAATAATCGCGACATTGCCAATAAATTCATCAAATTATTAGCTGATAATATTTTTGAAAAAGAAGAACAATTATTAAGTCTCGCTTATAATTCGGTCAGAAAACGTGTTGCCGAAACTTTAGCCAAATTGCATGGTGAATATAAAGTCGAAGGGCGCGCCAATACCGAAATTGTTATTCTTCGTGAAGATTTAGCCAATATGGTTGGAACTGCAAAAGAGACTGTTATTCGTACTTTAGCAGATTTTAAAGAAGAAAAATTAGTCAAAATTAAAGGTAGTCGAATTACAATTTTGAACCTTTATGGATTAGAAAATATCATTGGATAGTTTTTTTTCTAGTTTCTAGATTCTGGTTTCTGCTACCGCTGTTACGATTAATAGCGGTAGCAGAATCTAGAAATCAGAAACCAAAATTCACCACCATTTAAAATTTAATTTCTCCTCTAACTTAGCCCTTTTCACTTCTGGTCTTTGACTCACTGACTCTATCTTTTTTTCAATCATTGTGCTCAAACCATCCAAAAATTCTAATTGCTTCGTTATCTCTCTCTTTTGAGTTCCCTCTAAATTTCCGAAACTCAGTAATTTAGCATTAGACATAATCATTTCAAAATTCTTCACTTCAATATCACCAGAAATCCAAATGTAATTATTCAATAAATACTTTCGTGTTTTTCTTGTAAATAATCTTCGTGCAGTTTGTTGAGAAGTATGAATAGAGAAATACTGATCAAACGTCTTATCTCCCGTAAACAAGTTGTTTTTTACTTGAAAATCTTTATATTTATAAGTAGAAAAATGACGTTCTAACCAAGTCTTTTTCTTAATAACGAACGTCAAATCATCATTTTTGCAAGACATTACAAAAGTCGTTGCCGTATTCCATTTTTCATCTTTTTTATCTGCCTTTACTTGAACGTAACGATGATTATGGTAGCCTACCAAAGCGGGTTGAGGTATCTCAAAAAAATGATTTTGCTTAGGTAAAGCCAAATTTAAACCAATATGAGAAGATAATTTTTGAAAGTCCTTAACAGGCTTTTGATTACCTTTATAAACCATCAAAATCACCAAACAGGCACAAAATATTAAAGTAAAAACAAGGGCAATAATTGGCATAAATTCGATTTTGAATAAATGATTAATTGTAATATTTAAGATAACTCGAATTAACTTATTTTTCCATTTTTTAATATTAAGAATGATAAAAATTCGACTAAATTTTTTATAAATACTTGTTACTATTTAGCATAGTAAAAAAACGGTTAAAAAGGCTACTAATAAAAGTGTCTCTATTCTCTTAGCGCGTAGCGCGGTCTTTTAGTCTCTGTTCTGAATAGTAACAAATACTTTATATATTTACCAATCCAGAATTTTTTCATTCAACCAATTCAAATCATGAAGAAAATACTAGCTTTCATTTTCATTTTATCAACATTTCAAAGTTGGGCGCAAATTCCTCCACGAGATTACCATTCATATACTCCAGCCAAACAAAGGCTAAAAGGTTTCGAAAAACGAAAAGAGTTAATCGAAAACTCTGTGGTAAATGAAGTCAAATTTCGTAACGTTGGCCCAACAGTGATGAGCGGTCGTATCGTCGATATTGACGCTAATCCTGCCGACCCAAGTCATTTTTATGCTGCTTATGCATCTGGTGGATTATGGTACACAGAAAGTAACGGAACGCATTTTGAACCGCTTTTTGATAATGAAGCCGTGATGACGCTAGGTGACATTGCCGTCAATTGGAAAGATAATATTATCTGGGTCGGAACGGGTGAAAACAACTCCAGTCGTTCTTCTTACTCAGGTGTAGGAATGTATAAATCAACCGATAATGGTAAAACGTGGCAACACATCGGGTTAGAAGAAACACACCATATTGGTCGAATTATTTTACATCCAACTGACCCAAATACGGTTTGGGTTGCGGCATTGGGGCATTTATATTCTAGCAATTCAGAACGCGGCATTTACAAAACGACCGACGGCGGAAAAACATGGAAACACACGCTTCAAAAAGATACTCAAACAGGGGCAATTGATTTGATTATTGACCCAACTGACCCAAATATTCTTTATACTTCAATGTGGGAACGTAGTCGTAATAGCTGGGATTTTCAAGAAAGTGGTGCTAATTCTGGCATTTATAAATCCACAGATGGAGGTGAAACTTGGAGTATTTTAACCACCAAAAAAAGTGGTTTCCCAACAGGTCACGGTGTGGGTCGAATTGGCTTGGCGCAATACAAAAAAGATGGAAAAGATATTTTGTACGCTATTTTGGACAATCAAGACCGAAGAGAAAAAAAGGGTAAAACCAAAGATGAGGGTTTGACTAAAGATGAATTGAGAGTCATGTCAAAAGCTGATTTTCTAGCATTAGAAAAAAAAGCTGTTAAAGGATTTTTATCTAAAAATCGCTTTCCTAAAAAATACAGCTTTGATAAAGTTGTCGAAATGGTCAAAAGCGACGAAATCAAACCAATTGCTTTAGTTGAATATTTGGAAGATGCCAATTCACAGCTTTTTGACACACCTGTCAAAGGACTTGAAATCTATAAATCAACCAATGGCGGTAAAACGTGGAAACGTACGCACAAAGGATATATTGATAATGTATTCAATTCTTATGGCTATTATTTTGGTCAAATTCGCGTTTCTCCTCACAACTCAGAGAAGTTATACATTATGGGTGTTCCCATTTTGAGGTCAGATGATGGTGGCGCAAACTGGGAAAACATCAATGGTGATAATGTCCATGTTGACCATCATGCCCTTTGGCTCAATCCTAATCGCGACAAGCATATTATTAATGGTAATGATGGCGGAGTGAATATTTCTTACGACGATGGTAAAACGTGGGTTAAATGTAATTCTCCTGCTGTTGGTCAATTCTACGCCGTGAATTACGACATGGAAAAACCTTACAATGTTTATGGTGGATTTCAAGATAATGGCGTTTGGGTAGGTCCAAGTACTTACCGCGCTGGCACGCGCTGGCACAGTACGGGCGACTATCCATATAAAGGATTATTGGGCGGTGACGGAATGCAAGTTGCAATTGATTCTCGTGATAATAATACCATTTATACAGGTTTTCAGTTTGGTTATTATTATCGTATTAATAAAAAAACTGGCGCACGAAAGTACATTCGACCACAACACGAACTAGGCGAAAGACCACTTCGATTCAATTGGCAATCACCAATTCATTTATCAAAACACAATCAAGATATTTTATACTTTGGTGCAAATAAAGTTTTTCGTTCTCTAAATAAAGGGAATGATTTACAGCCTATTTCGGGCGATTTGACGAATGGCGGTAAAGTAGGCGATGTACCTTTTGGGACGCTTTCTACTATTCACGAGTCAGATTTGAAGTTTGGTTTGCTATATGTTGGTAGTGATGATGGTAATGTTCATGTCTCAAAAGATGGCGGAAACAACTGGAAAAACATCTCTCAAGGTTTGCCAGAAGCTTACTGGGTCAGTCGCGTTCAGGCTTCGATGCATGATGAAGCAACTGTTTATGTAACCTTGAACGGTTACCGTTCTGATGACTTTGGTGCTTATATTTATGTTTCAAATGATTATGGTGACAACTGGAAACAACT
>CAKZLT010000044.1 GCA_937127195.1 uncultured Saprospiraceae bacterium | reverse complement strand
GCTTTCTGCTACCGCTGTTAATCGAAACAGAGGTAGCAGAAACCAGAATCTAGAAACCAGAAACCATTTGAAAAAGCGGAATTTTAGACAAAGCACATAAAATAATAAAGAGCCAATTAGATTAGCTACTTCATGTAATTTATTGATTCTAGAATCCATGATTTTGCGTCTAGAATCAACGATTTCGATTCAAAAATCAATGATTTTGATTCTCTTTTTTTACAAAAAAAGGAAAAAATAATCTCAGAATTAAAATTAGAAAGAGAAACTCAATTCAAAAATCCGAAATAGAGAAGTTCAATTTTTTTTGAATACCCAGAATTAAATGTGGAGAAAAATGTGGAGAAATAGAAAAATATTTAGAATTCATTTTTTTTCAATACCGAAGCGTAATAAACTAAAATCGAATGTTTTTTTGGGTCATTTTCACTCTCTTTTGATTCCTTTTTAAGAAAATTAAAACAAAACGGTCTTCTTTTTTTTATCAAAAGAAAAAACATTTAATGGTATTAAAAATCTATGAATCAGTATCGCTTTTTTGAAAAAAAAGAAGACCATTTTGTTTTAAAAAGGGTGAAATAATCAAACAAATAAGTTTCCACATCTAGAAAAAATAAAAATCCATAAAGAATTGATTATCAATAATTTAGAGGCAAAAGTTATTAACATCGATTCGTTAATTCCTGTGGAGAACAGGTAGAATAACCTCTAGACTTATCAACACTTCCTAACAACTGCAAAAGTGAATCAAAAAATGGCTTCTAGAATCAAATTGTTTTTGTTTAATTAACATTAGTTATTAACATGAATCAAATAGTTATTACTTTTCAACACAAAAAAAGTTATTATGTGAACTTATTCCTCATCGAATGTTTAGAACTTACTAAATAATTGATTATCTAGACTTCTAGATGTGTATAAGTTGTGAATAAGTGTGGATAACTCTAGAGTTTTTACGAATCCAAATTAAATCTAGATTCTTTATCCACTTATTAACATCCCTTATGATGAATCTATTTTTTTAAAATTTAAATTAATTATTAATAAAGACAGTAAAGAAATAAAAGTTTATTAGCTAAACAAAACATTTTAGTTTTGTAAAAGAAAAACACATTAATTTGATTTAGTATTGATTCGAGTAGAATCATTTAAAGTATAAAAGTAAATAAAATGGCAAGGGAAAAAATGGCTTATATCATTAAGCGTCCTGTTAGAGTATGGTTGGCTATTGGGGTTTTTATGGTTATTATGCAGATTGTTATTGGCGGTATTACTCGATTAACGGGTTCTGGGCTATCTATCACGAAATGGGAAATTGTAACAGGAACTCTTCCGCCGCTCAATGAGGCTAAATGGCTGGAGGAATTTGATTTGTACAAGGAAACACCTCAATATCAGAAGATAAATGATGGAATGTCGCTTAAAGATTTCAAATTTATCTATTTCTGGGAGTTTTTTCATCGTTTATGGGCGCGTACAATGGGCTTTGTGTTCATTATTCCGTTTTTTATCTTTCTGAGACGTGGCTGGCTTCCTAAGCCTTTTATACGAAAATTATTGATTGTGGTGTTGATGGCTGCTGTAGTTGCCTCCTTTGGTTGGATAATGGTTGCAAGCGGATTAATCAACCGACCGTGGGTGAATGCTTACAAATTGACGTTGCATTTATCTTTGGCTTTGGTGTTATTTAGCTATCTTTTGTGGATAACTTATGAGATTTTTCAACCTGAGAAGGAAGTTATTAACAATTTGAGCTTAAAAAAGTTAGGAAAGTGGATAACTGCCGTGATTTGTGTGCAAATAATTCTTGGAGGCTTGATGTCTGGAATGAAAGCTGGCTTAGTTGCTCCGACTTGGCCTGATATGAATGGAGAAGTAATTTCTAGTTTAATTTTCCACAAAAATATGTGGAATGTTGAAAACTTTGTGAGTTATGATAGTTCAGCTTTTGTGCCAATGTTAGTTCAGTTTTTTCATAGAACAGTGGCTTACATCGTTTCAGGGCTGATTATTTTCTTTTTTATTAAAGCTCGCCGCGAAACTGCCCGACCGTTACTTCTGGGAAGTCGAATAATGTTAGGAATGTTAATAATTCAATTTACGTTAGGAGTTTTTACAATTATAAATTGTGTGGGCAGTGTTCCTGTTGGTTTGGGAGTATTGCATCAAGGTGGTGCAATTATATTGTTAGGAACTGCGCTTTTTGTTAATTACCAGTTCTTTTCTTTAAAAAAAGAGTAATATAATTGGCTTTATTCACAAGTTTTTATATAAAAAATGTGGAAATGTGAAAAAAAATGTGGAAAAGTAAACCAAAAAGGTGACACTCATTATTTGGGTGTCGCTTTTTTTATTTCTAGAACATATTATTTTTTTTGTAATTTGAAAAAAAACTGCAATTTCTTTGCAATTCTACTAAAAAGTGAACAATGCCAAATCCATCAAATTTTAGAATCAAAATCTTAAATGTGGAAAAATAAATATTGCGTGACTTTTTTGTTATTGGTTGAATCGGCTCTGTAATGCTTCAAAATGGTATTCTAGATTAAAATAAACTCTAGAATGTGTATAAGAAAATAGGTTATTCACAATTTTACACACATTTTGTTGATAAATGTGAATAAGTCAATATTCTAAAAGTGATTCTCAAAAAAGTGATAAGTGCTTTTTTAAGTAAAATTATTACTATTTAGAACAGAGATTAAAAGACCGCGTTACGCGCTTAGAGAACAGAGACTCTTTTGTTCGTAGCCCTTTAAACTATCTATTTAATCGTTTTTTAGACGTGCTGAATAGTTATGTAAGATAATACTAACTTATTTTTAAAAGTTCGTATTCAATCGAAAGTAGTCAGAAGGTAATTTTTGTATAAAATCTCTAATTGAGCTTGCTTTTCTTTTTTTATTAAGCTATTTGCCTTCTGGTTTTAATTATCATTTTAAAAATAGATTCATATAAGTGATAAATTATGAGAAAAATAGGATTCGTAGCTCACTTTATTGATTATAGTAGATTTTGTTAAAAAATGCCTTGAATGATTTTGGTTTTTAGAATCAAATGTATTTGTATTATGATTCTAAATAAGAAAACTATCTGAATCGGAAAGTACTGAAATAGAATCAGTTAAGGAATCAGAAAGGACTGAATTAGAATCAGTTAAGGAATCTAAACAAAATGATTTAATTTTTCTTTGAAAGACATTTTTGGTCAAATCCATTTTTAAACATGGTGTTTTTAGATAACTATTTTGATTCTTTTTTTAATTAATTTGGAATCAAAAAGAATCAAATAGTTGATAACTTTGTTTTATGAAAAAAAATTAGGGAACATTTATTGGACAAAATTTGTAAAAGAACAAAACTAATCTAGTTTTGAATTTATATCTTTGTGATAGTGATAATTCACAAAAATTACAATGTCAAAAAAAATGCTTTAAACCAAGCATTATATATAAGACATCTTGTAAATCCCTGCCCAATGCAGGCGGGCTGTTAATCTTGTCTAAATATTATGAGTAATCAAAACGACGCATTTAAAAAAATAATCGCCCATTCTAAAGAATATGGTTTCATTTATCAGTCGAGTGAGATATATGACGGATTGAGTGCCGTCTATGACTACGGGCCGTATGGTTCAGAATTGAAAAAGAACATCAAAGAGTATTGGTGGAAGTCAATGGTTCAGATGAATGAAAATATTGTTGGTATTGATGCCTCAATATTAATGCACCCGACAACTTGGAAAGCTTCAGGACACGTTGACGCTTTCAACGATCCTTTGATTGATAATAAAACTTCAAACAAACGCTATCGAGCGGATGTATTGGTAGAAGAGTATATTGCAAAAATAGAAGCTAAAGCCAATAAAGAAATTACTAAAGCTGCCAAACGCTTTGGTGAGTCTTTTGATAAAGATCAATTTGTGGCGACTAATCCGCGAGTTGTGAAGTATCACACAGAAATGGAAACAATTGCTAATCGATTAGGAAAAGCAATGACCGATGGCAACTTGGATGATTTGAAGGAATTAATAGTTGATTTGAAAATTGCTTGCCCTGAAAGTGGTTCGCGAGAATGGACGGATGTTCGTCAGTTCAATTTGATGTTTTCTACTCAACTAGGTACAATTGCTGGAGAAGCTGGTGTATTATATCTTAGACCTGAAACGGCGCAAGGTATTTTTGTTAACTTTTCAAATGTTCAGAAAACAACTCGTCAGAAAATACCTTTTGGTATTGCTCAGATAGGTAAGGCATTTCGTAACGAAATCGTTGCGCGTCAATTTATCTTTCGTATGCGCGAGTTTGAACAAATGGAAATGCAATTTTTCATCAAGCCTGGTACGCAGCAAGAATGGTACAAGCATTGGAAAGAATCTCGCTTGAGATGGCACAAGGCATTGGGAACGGCTGATGATATGTTGCGTTTTCATGACCATGATAGCTTGGCGCATTATGCAGATGCAGCAGTTGATATTGAATTTAATTTTCCTTTTGGTTTCAAAGAATTAGAAGGTATTCACTCTCGAACTGATTTTGATTTGCGCGCACACGGAGAACATTCTGGACGTAAGCAACAGTATTTTGACCCAACAATCAATGAAAATTATGTTCCTTATGTAGTGGAAACATCTATTGGTTGCGATAGAATGTTTTTATCTGTGATGACAAATTCATTGATTGAAGAGACGATTACAGATGCCAAAGGTAAAACTTCAACGCGTGATGTATTGAAAGTTCATCCTGCCCTCGCTCCTATCAAATGTGCAGTATTGCCTTTGAAACGTAATCATGAAGGTATTGTAGCTAAGGCAAAAGGTATTTTTGATGATTTGAAATTATCATTTAATTGCCAATATGATGATACAGGAAGTATAGGTAAACTATACCGTCGTCAGGATGCAATTGGAACACCTTATTGTATTACTGTGGATTTTGATTCGTTAGATGATAATATGGTAACTATCCGAGAACGTGATTCTATGACGCAAGAACGTGTGCCGATTGATAAGGTAGAAGGTATCGTTAGAGAAAGAGTAAATATGAAACAATTGTTGAAAAGTATCTAATTGCTTATATATCAAATGTTTATAAAAAATGCTTTCAGACTTTATAGTTTGAAAGCATTTTTTTTAGAAATGAATGTCACAATTAAAGATTTAATTACGAAAAGAGTAGTGTTTTAAAAAAAACACTACGAGAAATACTTAATGAATATTTTTTACGCCCTTTTTCTTTGAAGTAAAGCTGTCACAAATAACCAGTTTGTTGATTTAACGTACATTTTTAGCTGAATTATCATGAATTGTAACGTCTATTTTAGGATAGTTGCAGTTTTTTTTAATACGTAAGTGTTTTATTACTAAAAAATTACATTTAAAAACCTAGTTTGGTATAATTATTGGATGTTTTAAATTATCACAAAAAGTGATTTGATTTACAAAATATCAAGACCACACAAACACAAAGAAATGTTACGCAATAAAGTTTTATTATCTATTTTATTTATCTCTTTAGCTGTGGCTTCACAAGCTCAAAACAAGTTTTACGACTGGGGTTTTGGTGCTTATGGAGGTTTGTATAGCTATTCTTCGATAGTAGAAAGTAAAATTTCTAGCCCATATCAATATAATAGAGGTACTCAAATTTCTGTATCAAAATATATTAATAATAATTTTGATGTTGAACTTTTGAGTGGTATTACAACGACTCGCTATTATATGGGAATGCAAGACTTCGAACATACTTACGAAAGTACTCGTTTGTATAACGGTAGTTTTAACTTGAAATATAAGTTAGATAATGGTTACATTATTAAGCAAGAAAATTATAAGTTTTCTCCTTATTTGAAATTAGGATTAGGTTCTACTTATACCAAAATGAACGAAAGTTTTGATGTAACAGTACCAGCAGGTATCGGATTTGGAGTCGCTTTAGGTCGTTATATTTCTTTTGTTTATGAAACGAACTATAATTATAATATTATGGCTTCTAATGCATACATGACTCATGCAATGGGATTAAAGTTTAATTTCAAGAAAGCAAGTAGAACTCGTTTGGCTGCGGCGCGTCAAAGAAAAAATGTGAGGAAATTAGCACGTATCGAAAAATATAAGAGAAAGAAAAATAGAGGAACACTTGCTCAGGTTATTAACGAAGAAGATGATAGAGACGACGTTTCTAATAGCTTAATCGAAGAAGAGCCAACAGCAATAGAAACGGAAGCAATTTCAGAACCAGCAACTAGAACAGGTTTAGCTGATGAAATAGAAGCACCTAAGGAAGAAACAGAAGTTAAATTTTCAGCTCCTAAAAAAGAAGAAAAAGTAGTAACAACTCCTGTAACTCCTGTAACTCCTGCTAAAAAGAAAACAATCGCAGTAAAACCTTCAACTCCTGTAATCGCTAAAGTTGACACAAAAATACCAACTGCACCTAAGAAAGAAAAAGCTATAAAAGTAGCTGATGACTACTGTGTGAATAGTGATAAGATATTAACTGAGTTTGGTAAAAAAATTACTTTTGATGTAAATAGTACTAGAATTCGTAGCAGAATGCACAGCGCATTATCAAGTGTTGTTGAAACGATTTCTAAATGTGAAAGCACTAATTTTGTAATCATTGCTCATACCGATAAAGATGGTGATGCAGATTATAACTTGAAATTAGCCAACAAAAGAGCGGCAGCAGTTAAAGCTTATTTGGTAGAGAAAGGAATTAGTGCAGACCGATTAACTATATTAGCTTATGGTGAGTATGGTTCAACTAGTGGTGATAAAGCAGCTAACCGCAGAATCTCTTTCAAAATCAATAAGACATCTTTTTAATAGGAAGTTTCATAATACATAATAATATATTTGGTTTAAGGTTAAAAAATTTAAGTCAAGAACTGATTTCATTCATTTGAAGTCGGTTCTTTTTTTTGCTTTTTCAAAAAAAACTAGCCTGTTGGTCTGTTATATAGGTATTAATATCTATTGGATTCTTAATAACAATTAATTCGTTTTACTTTTACAATGATTTTAAATAAATCACTTTTACTTAAAATGGTGTTTTATTTAAAAACATTGAAATAGAGTTTATTTTTTTCAAAAAAACAGTTTTATGAAATCAAATTTATTAACGCTATTATTAGTGACTATACTAATGGCGAATAGTTCATTTGCACAGGAAGCCAATAAAATTAAGTATGAAGAATTCACACTTGATAATGGTTTACACGTCATCTTGCATGAAGATCACACAACTCCTATTGTGGCGGTTTCTATTATGTACCATGTTGGTTCAAAAAATGAAAATCCAGATAAAACAGGGTTTGCACACTTTTTTGAGCATTTATTATTTGAAGGCTCTGAACATATCAAACGAGGAGAGTTTGACAAATATGTCAGTAATGCAGGTGGAACTTTGAATGCCAATACATCAAATGATAGAACATATTATTACGAAATCTTACCATCTAATCAATTAGAATTAGGACTTTGGTTGGAATCTGAGCGTTTGTTACACGCAAAAGTGGAGACTAAAGGTATCGAAACACAACGTCAGGTTGTAAAAGAAGAAAGAAGACAACGTATTGATAACCAGCCTTATGGTACTGTTTTGCAAGAAACAATGGTACGTTTGTTCAAAAAACACCCATATCGCTGGCCAGTAATTGGTTCTATGGATCACCTTGATGCAGCAGTAGAATCTGATTATAAGAATTTTTATAAAACATTCTATGTACCTAATAATGCTGTTTTGTCGATTGCAGGTGATTTAGATATTCAGACTGCGAAGCAATTGGTGAATAGATATTTTGGAACAATACCAAAAGGAACAATAGAAATTCCTCGCCCAAATGTTCAAGAACCAGCAATGACGGCTGAAATTAGAGACACTATTTATGATAACATTCAGTTGGCGGCAGTTATTCAGGGTTTTCGTATTCCTAAACAAGGAACAGCAGATTACTACGCCGTAGATATGTTGGCTCAATTGTTATCTCAGGGAGAGAGTTCTCGTTTCAATAAGCGTCTAGTTGATGAGCAAGAGTTGGCTTTATTTGTTGGTACTTTTCCTTTGAACCTAGAAGACGAAGGTGTTGCTTTGACTTATAGTATCACGAATATGGGAACTGACCCACAGGTACTAGAAGACGGAATGGAAGTGATGTACAAAGAGGTTCGTGATGAATTGATTACTGAAAGAGAATTTGAAAAATTACAAAATCAAGTAGAAAGTGCTTTCATCCAGAGTAATTCTACTATGGCAGGTATAGCGGAGAGTTTGGCAAATTATCACATGTATTTCGGAAATGCTGATTTGATTAACAAAGAAGTAGATCGTTACAGAAAGGTAACTCGCGAAGATATTAAGCGTGTAGCCAATAAGTATTTTGTGAAAACGAATCGCGTTACTTTACACTATTTACCAAAATCTCAAAAAGGTAATTAATCTTAATTGTCAACCCCGAAATTTCGAGAGAAGTTGAATAATTGACAGTTAAATTTTTTTAATAAAAATCATTAGTATTTCATTAGTATTTCATTTGTACTTTAAAATGATAGTGAGAAATCTGTCTTATTATTTTATGGTACTAATAATCATTAGAATTTAATTAGAATTTAATTAGAAATGAAAAATATATTATTCTTATTAATGACTGCATTGCTCGTTATGCAATGTACACCAACGGATGTTGTCACGAATGGCGACAACAAAAATCCAAACGTTGGGCCAGTTGCTCAACCTACTGCTGATAATGGTACTTTGGATAGAAGTATTCCTCCGAGTGCAGGTCCTGCTCCTGAAATCAAAATTGGAAATTATGATAAATTTACTTTATCGAATGGTGTAGAAGTCATCGTAGTAAAGAACAGCAAATTACCTAGGGTTTCTTTTTCTCTACAAATAGATGCTGACCCAATGTTAGAAGGAGACAAAGCTGGTGTAATTGATTTGACAGGACAATTGATGCGTCGCGGAACTAAAAAACGTTCTAAAGCAGAGTTAGATGAAGAAATTGACTTCATTGGAGCATCTTTGAGTACAAGCGGGTCTGGTGTTTTTGCTTCTTCATTGAGTAAGCACCAAGATAAATTATTAGATATTATGTCTGATGTTTTATTAAATCCTGCATTCAAAAAAGCAGAATTGGATAAATTAAAAAAGCAAACTATATCTGGTTTAGCTTCTCAAAAAGATAATCCAAATGCCATTGCTGGTAACGTAGCAAGTGTATTGAAGTATGGTAAAAATCACCCTTACGGAGAAATCGAAAGTGAAAAAACAGTTGAAAATGTAAAAATTGACGATTGTAAAAGTTACTATCAAACTTACTTTCGCCCGAATACTACTCGCCTAGTTATCGTTGGTGATGTAGATAAAAAAGCACTAAAAGGGCAACTTGAAAAGTATTTTGGAGAATGGGAAAAAGGAAAAGTTCCTACTCATAAGTATGAGACACCTACTGCACCTAAGGCGGCAGAAGTAGCTTTTGTAGATAAAGCGGGTGCTGTACAATCAGTTATTCAAGTGACTTATCCTGTAGATTATAAACCAGGTAGTGAAGATGCTATTAAGGCAAGAGTAATGGCAACTATTTTAGGTGGTGGCGGTTTTTCTGGTCGTTTGATGCAAAACTTACGTGAAGATAAAGCCTATACTTATGGTGCTTATGCTTCTTTGAGTTCTAATGAGTTGGTTGGTTCTTTCTCTGCTTCTGCAAGTGTAAGAAACGAAGTAACGGATAGCGCAGTAACGGAATTTTTGTACGAAATGAACCGTATGACAACCGAAAAAGTTGACCAAGATGACTTGAATCTTATCTTAAATCAACTTTCTGGTAGTTTTTCTCGTGCTTTGGAGCGTCCTGAGACGGTAGCTCGTTTTGCACAGAATATCGAAAAGTACAATTTGCCAAAAGATTACTATAAGAACTACTTGAAAAATCTTCGTGCAGTAACAGTTGATGATATTCAAGCAATGGCTAAAAAATACTTGACTCCTAAGAATGCTTATGTCTTAGTAGTAGGTAATAAGGATGAAGTTGCAGCTAAGTTGGCTAAATTCTCATCAAATGGTAAAGTAACTTATTATGATAACGAGGGTAATGTAGTTGAAAATAATAATGCTGCTGTTCCTAGTGATGTAACAGGAGAAGCTATTATTGCCAAGTATATTAAAGCAATCGGTGGAATGGATAAGTTAAAATCGATTGAGACTGTTACTATGAAAATAGGAATTGATATGATGGGACAATCTTTGGAAGGTGAGCAAAGTCTTGTAACAGGAAAAAGCTCTAAATTAGTAATTATGGCTGGAGGTCAACCTGTAATGACACAAGAAGTTAAGGATGGCGGTATGTTTAGAAATGGACAGCCAATGCCACTTCCTGATGAGGCAACTAAAGCTAGTTTGATTGAGCAAACTTATCTTGTTTCAGAAGCTTACTTCGGTAATGATACCAAAATGGAAGTAAAAGGAATGGAGAAAATTGACGGAAAAGATGCTTATAAAGTATTGGTCACTTCACCACAAGGAAGCAAAGCAACTATGTATTTTGATAAAAATACTGGCTTCAAGCTAAGAACTATCGAAACAACAATGGGGCGAACAAGTACTTCTGATCTTTCTGATTATAAGGAAGTGAATGGAGTATTTATTCCACATACAAGAACGGAAAAATCAGGTCCAGAAGCAATTAAAATGACTATTAAATCTGCAAAGATTAACTAATTTGTAGTTTTTTCTTTTTGATAATAAAAAAACGCGAGTCGAATTGTTTTAGGCAATTTGACTCGCGTTTTTTTTATGTTGAAAAGTTGAATTTTAAAAAATAAATAATTACATTAGCATTATGTTAAGCTGATAAACAGCCTTTTTCTTCAAAAACACATAGCATTATGAAAAAAATTAAACCAATAAAGAAGCTAAATTCGACATTTCCAATAATTCGACATTTCCAATAATTCGACATTTCCAATAATTCGACATTTCCAATAATTCGACATTTCCAATAATCCGACATTTCCAATAATCCGACATTTCCAATAATCCGACATTTCCAATAATCCGACATTTCCAATAATCCGACATGGAAAGGTTGAATCATTATATTTTTTATAAAAAACATTCGATTATGAATACTTGCATCAAAACTAGAAAGCAACTTGCCCTTGAATACGGGATAAGTGAAAGAACACTCAGAAGGTATATTAAGAAGTTGAATATTGAAATCCCTAGTGGAAACTTAACACCCAAAAACCAAAAAATAATTTATGAAAACTTAGGTTACCCAAATAATATTTTAGAAAAAGATGATTAATAAATATTAAAATGTCCGAAATTGTCCGTTTTCTGTCTGACTCTGTCCGCTTTTGTCCCTTGTGCGAAAATAGCTAAGTGCTTACCTTTGTCAAGTACAATTTTTACAAATAGCTAGCATTTGTGTTTATTTTTTAACGCTTAAATTTTTTAATAATGAAAAAGTTATTTTTTGCTTTTGCTTTGACTTTGGGAATGTTTAGTTTTTCTTCTTTGAATGCCGAAGCTCCTGTTGAGGAGAAGCCTGACTGGGTACTCATTCGTGGTATTGAAGGAGAATTAATTTTGTTAGATGATGGTTGTAATAGTACAGTACAAGTTATGACAGAAAATAGTGATGGCTCATTCACGACAGTTAATTATGGAGGTGGTCCTTGCTAAAAATATTTTATAATACTTAAAGAAAAATAGAGTTTAATATTTATTAAACTCTATCTTTCTTTCAAAAAAATGAAAATGAAAAAGTGCTATATCTTTTTTTTTATTTTATTTTCTACTTTTTACTTACCTGCTCAATCTTATAATATAACTTATATCCAAAAAGATATTATAGATAACTCTGAAGTTGATAAACTTGATTTACCTGAAAGTGCAAAAGAACTTTATAAAAAAGGTATAAAGCAGCGTCAAAAGACTCGCTTCTATTATACACTTAAATATACAAATGGAAACTCTATGTACACCTTTTTAAAAGTAGAGCAAGCACATAAAACTTTGACAATTAGCTCTACAACTACCTATAAAAACCAAAAAAAGGGTGAAATGTATACTACTGGTGGAATGATGAGAGAGGATGAAGCTATCAAAAGGAATATTAAGAAAAATTATAATTGGATTTTTGAAAATGAAACGAAAAGTATATTAGGTTATAAATGCCAAAAAGCGTATTATATAAACGACAGTAAAATAAAAACCACAGTATGGTATGCTATAAAAATTCCAATTATGGATGGTCCTAGTATTTACGCAGGAGTTCCTGGCTTAATTCTTCAAGTAGAAACAAATAGAGCTATTATAACTGCATCTAAGATTGATAAAAATATAAATGAAGAGCAGGTGAAAATACCTAATTTTAAACAATTTACAACTCCTGAGAGTTATCGAAAACTTTTTATTCAGAAGGCAAAAAAGAAAGAGGTTAAAAAAAATAAATAAATGAAAACCTCCTCAAAACAATATATTTTTATTTTAATTGCTATACTTCAAACCTTCAATCTCTCAGCACAATCAACTATCAGTGGCGAACTCTTCCTTGAAGACCAAACGCCCGCATTGGGTGCGTTTGTTTCCTTAGTCTCAGTTGAAGACAGTATTACGCCTCTGGATTATACGGTGGTGGATGAAGCTGGTTGGTGGGAAATAAAGACTGATTTGCAAGGTGAAGCCTTCCTTAGAATGGCTTATGTTGGCTATTTGGAGTATTTTAAAAAAATAAAAATTTCGGATAGCTTATACTATAAAGTACAACTTGAACAAGATGTGGAAGTAGTTAAAGAGGTAGAAGTGACTGCCGAGGCGATAGATATTGTTCAGAAAGGTGACACGCTTCGTTACAATATTAAGAATTTTTTGACGGGTGAAGAGCAGACTCTCGGTGATGTGCTTCAAAAGCTGAATGGATTTGAGGTGGATGAAAATGGTCAGATTTTTTATAATGGAAAAAAGATAGGTAAACTACTCATCGAAGGAAAAGACATCTTGAATGACCAACATCAACTGGCAACAGAAGGCATCAATGTGGAAGATTTATTGGCAGTTGATTTGATTGACCAGTTCAAGGATAGGCGCGACCAATTTAGTGGAACAGAGTCTGATAAATTAGCTTTGAATATTGATTTGGATAATAAAAATAAAGCGATTTGGTCAGGTAATATAGAATTGGCGGGCGGTTATCAGAATAAATTCAAAACATCACAAAACCTATTGGGAGTTGGAGATAAATATGGTTTGACCATTTTTGGAAAAGGAAATAACACTGGTCAAACCGTTATTACTTCAAGCGATTTTATGGGACTTTTGAGTCCACGAACTTTAATTCGAGAACTCAATCAATCAAGCGGTAATCTCGAAAATCTTATTCCTGCTTCTTTATCTATTCCAACCAACCTTCAAAAAAACAACGACTGGCTACTGGCAATCAATGGAGAATATACATTTTCAAATGATTGTAAAGTAAATGCTTCTGTACTAAGTGCGCGATTAGACCATACTTCGGCGAGTGATTTTGTTAGAAACTATATAGGAAATAATCAAACCTTCGCGGGCAAATACAACAATGAATCTACTTCGCCAGTCCTCAATAGTCAGTTTAATTTGGAATATGAATGGCAAGAACGGCTATTGATTCAGCTCGATTTGCCTTTCAACATTCAAAAGGAAAATAAAAATAATACTTGGAAAGGCATTTTTAATGAAATGCCATCAGAAGTTGTTCAAAATGAAAATGTATTTTCTTGGCACGTCTATCCAGAGTTGTATCTCAACTACAAAATCAATTCTGAAACGCACTTAGTCGGTACATTTTCTCATTTATACAATCAAAATAATCGTAATAATCTACTAGAAGGAATTGATTCGTTATTTGATTTTAATGCTTTATCGGTTGGTCAATCCAATGAAACAATAGAGCAATTCAGCACAGCAAAGGTTTCATTTTATCATAATTATAAAAAAATAAGAGTTGGAATTGATGCAGAATATACAAAGCAGGAACAGAATTTGGGTGTATTGACCAATTTGTTAAGCCCTCGCGAATATACAGGAAGGAATATTTTGAATACTCAAATTATTACCGTTTTGCCTTATTGGAGATTTAAAAATGATAATTGGTTCATTAATACACGACTTAATTTTAGTCAGTATTATTTTAATTTTGATAATGAAAAAGTAGCTACAAGACGTTTAAATCCGAATTTGACGGTGCGATATAACTTTTCTAAACTACATTTTTTGTTATTGAGAATAGGAACAAAGAACCAAACGTTAAGCCTTGCACAAACTTCGGATATTACTCAAATTGAAGATGGTCAAACGCTACGATTGGGCGGATTATCTCCTCAAAATTTACCATTTGCTCAAACTTATTCTTTAGGTTATACCAACTTTAATTTTAGTAACAGAAGATTATTGAATGTAACTATTGCCACGATTAGACAGAGCAATATTATATCGACTCAGATATTGAATGAAGCTACTTTTGTAAAAATACAATCTGTCATTCAACCTTTTCAAAATAACGTTAGCGGTCAATTATTATTCAAACAGCCAATCTATAAAAAATGGAAATTAGATGCTAAAATGAATTATCAATACATCGAAAGCACAATATTAAACAATGTTAAAACCAGTCAATGGACTTATCAGACAATGACAGCACAGGCAGAGATTCGGTCTAATACTAAGAAAATGATTAATTATAACTTGGGAATTATTTTTAATTCACAACAACAAATATTTGGAGAAACATCTACTTCAAGACAACTGTCGAGCATTCGACCTAAAATAAATCTAACTTTTCATAAAAATAACTGGACACTCAAAAGCAAGTTTCAATATTTTATATTTATAAATAATAATGCTCCTAGTCCAATTCCCAATTGGAACTTAGATTTAATGTATGCCCCAAAGTCTAAACCTTTTACTTTTTCCATTATTGGAAATAATATTTTGGGCTTCAACCCACCCGAGCAAATACAGCTATTATTGAATCCTATTTTTGTTGAAACACAGCTTTTTGATATGTTTTCGGGTTTCTTGTTAGTTCAAGTTAAGTATAATTTCAAAAGCTAACTAAAAACGCGAGTCGAATTGTTTTAGGCAATTTGACTCGCGTTTTTTTTATGTTAAAAAGTTGAATTTTAAAAAACAAATAATTACATTAGTATTATGTTAAGCTGATAAACAGCCTTTTTCTTCAAATACACATAGCATTATGAAAAATAAAATATTATTATACGTCATTGGAATTATCTTCTTGATTACAGTATTTTTTATCCTTCTTGATGACATAAAACTTATTGTAGTTATTAGTATAATTGCTGGAATGTTATACTTTATAAGGAGAATAATAATTGAGTTGAATCAGGTAAATAAACAATCATAACATGAATCGTAAAATACTTTTATACATTCTAGCAATTGTATTTATTGCCACAACATTTCTTTTTATACCTGATAAATTAGAGATTATTTATATTTTATTAGGCTTTTCAGGCATAGCTTTTTTTATTCGTAAAATAAAAAAAGAACTAGATAAAGGTAAAAATACTGAAACAAGAAAGCCTATTTAATATCATTTTAGAGTATAACTATAAAAAAGCGAGTCGAATTTCACCAAGAAATTCGACTCGCGTTTTTTATAAAAAATGAAACATTCAACCAACAAAAAAGTACGCCAATTATCAATTATCAATTATCAATTATCAATTATCAAGCGGCTTTTAATCGCTTCACTATTTTAGAATGATTCAATTGTCTATTCGCATAATCTGCAGTTAACACAAAAGAAGTCGCCTCTTTATCAGAAGGCAAATCAAACATCGCATCCGTCAAAATAGCTTCACAAATTGAGCGCAAACCTCTTGCTCCTAGATTGAACTCCATTGCTTTTTCAACAATAAAATCAAGCGCGTCATCCGTTACCGAAAATGCTATGTTTTCCATTTTAAACAGCTTTTTATACTGCTTGGTCAATGCATTTTTAGGCTCAGTCAGAATACGTACTAACGACTCTTCATCAAGCTCAAGCAGCGTCGCAATAACCGGTAAACGACCAACAAACTCAGGAATCAGTCCGTAACGAACCAAATCTTCTGCTTCAATCGCCTGAATCACGTCACCAAATGACTTTTTACCATCTGCTTCTTTAACTTTTGCCGAGAAACCGATACTGCCTTTCTCTGTAC
>CAKZLT010000043.1 GCA_937127195.1 uncultured Saprospiraceae bacterium | reverse complement strand
ATGAATGGAGAGTGAGAGGTAAGAATTACATCTTTTAATAAATGTACATTAAAGTCTCCATTAGGAAGATTCTTTAATCTACCAGCATAAATACTATCATTCAATATCTTTATAAATTTAGCCCTCCAAGCAGGATTAAAATGCGTTTCAGGCTCATCTAAAAGCAAAAGTGTTCTTCTGTCTTTTAGCATTAAACAAATACCTACTGTATGCAAAAACTGTTGTTCTCCATCCGAAAACTCTCTTAACAATAGTGGTATTGGTTCTTTTTTTCCTTTTATTTTTTTTAAAATTTTATAATCTAGAAAATGGAAAACAGTATCTATTGGAGCTGCAACAGGTAATTTTCCTTTCGTGTAAAATCCTTTTGAACTGTAGACGTCTTCTTTGATTCTTTCGGATACAATATTGGAATTTAATTCATACAATACTTGAAAAAAACGAAAGAGCTCAAATGAGGTTCTAAAATGTTTTTTAAAAGCTACTTTGGTGGCATCATCTACAAAGAAATCTAGGCTTGTTACAGAGTGTGTCCTCCCTCCTTGTCCAAGAGTATCTTTAGCTTCTTCATACCATGAACTTGCACATTTCTTCAACTTATCCAATACAGTTTCTATATGAAATAGAAGTGGTCGTTGAGTAATATCTGTATCTTGCTTTAGACGCAGGTTGTTTAAATGAATAGTAAAACTTTGTAATGCTACTATGCCAAGTTCTTTTTTTAAGGGCTTAAGAGTCTTTTTATCTTCAAACAAAAGCGCCGATAACAAAACTGCCTGACTCATTCCTTCATCTATATAAATTAGACTAGACTCTGGCTCATTAAATAAAATTTCTTTTTTATAGTCCTCGCAGTACTTATCGAAATTTATTAAACGGTTCTTTATGAAAGGTAAACTCAAGGTTTCGTTTTCTCCTGACGAATAAGCTACAACTAAGTCTGGTAAATAATCTTTAGCTTCTGCTGACACATCATTATGCTCCGAAGGCAACATTGAGATTTCTTTTTCCTCAACAGAATCGTCAAATGGATAGCTTTTTATATATAATTTTGGCTCGTTGTTTTTCTCTTTTTTCTGATTGCACTTTTTTACTATTCTAACTTTATAGAAGTTAGTTAACGTGTAACTATCTCCATTATTTTTCCCTATCAAATACTCTAAAGAATAGGCGTTAGGGGTGCTTATATGTCTCCTAAAATGTTTATCAAAATTTTGTGGCCGAAACTTAGCAACACAGAACTCTAAATGGTAGAATATTGAAGCTAAAGCTTCTAGTACATTGGATTTTCCACTACCATTTAAGCCTGCAAAACAAAAGGGCTGAAAAGTATCCATAGAGTCTATGCTCTTATGAAAATCTATACTGAAGCCTTTGTGCAAACTTCTGAATTCATCTTGTATTTGTAAATTTAAAAGCTTCATAATAGTTTTATTTTTACACTTTCTCCATCAAAATATTGCTTAGCATCTCCCTCTTTTAATAGCTGAAAGACTACATGTTTAGCTTGTTTATACTGGAGAGAGTTTTCAAACTCTTGCTTATCGAATCTTTCTATTAATCTGCTTGCATACACAGTAGCAATATCTCTAATATCATTTACTTCTTTTTCTATATCTATTTCCGCTAGTAAAGCATCCAATTCTAGGTCTATATTTAGATTTAACTGCCCACTAAAAGCCCTTTGCAACAAAGCATTATACAAATTTTCTAATTCAGTTTTAGATTGAGTTAATGTTTCTTTTTGGGCTTCTATTTCATGATAAATAGATTCGAATTTATTTTGTAGAGTGATTGGAGAGTCTTTTAATTTTAATTCTTTAATAATAGTCAAATTTAACCCTGCCATTATTGCTCCTTTTTCTCTAGCTCTCATTTGATGATGAACGTAAGGGTTTGAATGAATAGAATAAGCTAAATAATATGGATTGCATTTATCTGGGTCTAAAGAAATACATGCTAAGTGCTTAGTATTAATTGCCAAAGGGATATCATTAGGTATTACAGCTGAACGACCTACAGTTCCCATGATAGTGACAATAACATCTCTAGGAAATACTTTGTACCTTTTTAAATATTCATATTTTTCATTTGTTATAAATCGTCTCTGCTTCCATTGAAAAGTATTTTTTACAGCATTGTCGATTCCAAGAACAGCTACTGGACCATTTTCAATAAATTCAGAATGCTTAAGATTACTTCCAAATGGCCCTGTTCTCATAGAGTTCTTTCTTTCATATACTAGAGATTTAATCTGTACGTCTTCCCAAAAATCGAATTGGTCATTAGATTTTCCAAACATTTTCAGAAACTGAGCTCTTAACAATTCATCTAGCAAGACAATGCTATTTTCTCTTTGTTGTATCAAAAAACTGGCTTTGTCTAATAGAGCTACTATTTTGTTTTGAACATCTATGGGATAAATTGGTATCTCAAGAGCTTGAATATATTTTTTTGAAATATGCTTTAATCCTGCTCCCTTAAATCCCTCTTCTAAAATATGGATATTACCGAATAAATAATAAAACACAAATTTTTCATTTATTTCTTTACCCTTTTTTTTCAAAGCAACAATACAATCCGTCGAAGTTGAAAAAGGTTCATTGGCAAAATGAACACTTGCACTACCTCCAGTACCAAATATCAAAGAATCTTCAAAATGTTGTGCAGTTTCTAGTCGCTTTTTTAATATAGGACTAGAGGTGTAAAAAGGATAAGTTCCTTCTTGTAACCCATCTCCAGCTTTAACTTTTGACTTTTTAGCAAAATCAAAAAGACTGTCAAATTTTTCAGTTATCATCCTATCAAGTCATTTAGTTCTTTCATATCTGCTAAAATGCCTTTTTCCATTTCCATTAATTTTTTTAAAATTTCTTTTGGTGGCTCGTAGCTTTGCTCTGTGTATTCATACTCTTTATATCTGTTATAACTTAAATCTAAGTCGTTTTCTTGTATTTCGGTTAGCGGTACAAAAAAATAGTTTTTACGGTTAATGTATTTTGCTGTTTTTCTTAATGCATAATCACTTTTCACCGTAGGTAGTGGGTTTTCTTTTAATTTTCTGCGGTTATCATCTAAGCTGTAGCCATCATTTTCTAAAGCATAAAACCAAACTTTATCAGTGTGCCAATTTTGGCTATTTTCTTCAACCTTTGTAAATACCAAAATAGCTGTTTTAACACCAGTATATGGCTTAAAAGCACCAGCAGGCAAAGAAACAACTGCTTCTAGTTGGTTGTCTTTTAGCAATATTTTTCTAGTAGCTTTTTGAGCTTTAGAACTCCCAAACAATACACCCTCAGGTATAATTACCGCAGCTTTACCACCTGCACGTAACATTTTAGAAATTCGAGCTAGGAATAATAACTCTGTAGAACCTGTATCTATTCCTAAGTCTGGATTTACATCTCCTTTGTCTAGCTTACCTGTAAAAGGTGGGTTAGCGAGTACTATATCATAATTCCCACTTTCATTGTAATTCTTACTTAAAGTATCTTTGTATTCGATATGAGGATTGTCTACACCGTGCATCATAAGGTTCATTAAGCCCAAACGCACCATTGTAGTATCTATATCAAATCCATAAAAACTATCGTTTAGTATTTGCTTATTTTTTTTATCTAGTACAGAAGATATAGAAGCACGCATAAAACCATCTTCATCTGATTGTAAGAGTTCAGGTTCTTTTTTTCGTACTAAATCACTTAAAATATATTGATATGCGCCTAATAAAAAACCTCCTGTACCACAAGCTGGGTCTGCTATTTTATGCCCTAATTTCGGCTCTGTAAGTTCTGCTAATAGTTTTATTAAATGTCTTGGAGTACGGAATTGACCATTCTTTCCTGCTGTAGCGATTTCCTTTAACAACATTTCATATACGTCACCTTGTATATCTTGGAAAGATTGTTTCCCATCTTTGGCATCATCTTCAATCTCTACAAATATTTCATCTACTTTTTTAACAGCTTCTACCAGCAATGATGGTTTTTGAATAATAAAAACAGCATTCTTCATATGCTTAGTAAAAGAAGAAGTCTCGTCATTCAAATCTTTAATATGAGGAAACACGTTATTTCTAAAATGAAGTAGCATTTTATCAGCTGGCATAGACTTAAAGAAACTCCACTTCAATTCCTTTTTTGGTCTTGAAGTTAAAGCTTTTTCTCTTGTTTTGTATAATCCTTCTTTCTCTGCATCTGTAGCATCTGGTTTAGGTCTGTATAAACTTTCATCTATCCAAGGCGTATATTCTCCATCAAATTTAGAATCATACTTTTCTTCACTCCATTCTGCATCACGTTCTCTTTTACTTTCTAGTTCGTCAAGTCTTTTAATAAATAGTAAGTAAGTAATTTGCTCAATGGCAGTAATGGGGTTTGCAATACCACCACTCCAGAAGGTATTCCAAAGACTTACGATTAAAGCTTTTAATTTAGGGTTGTTTTGTAACATTATGCAGCTAATATTTTATTTGTTAATTGTAGTATTTGGTTTATTTCTTGTGGAGAAAACACTCCTCTTATTCCCTCTGGATGAATCATAGTAAAAGGTGATTCTATTAAGTTTTTCTTTTCTAAGTTTCCTTTTTCTAAAATGTATTTTTTTAGAATATCTAAAAACTGTAGTTGTCTACTAGATAAATAATTATGTTCTAGAATAAAGGCATCAAAAGCATTGGCAACACTTTCCGTAAATGTTTCTAAGACTTCAAGACCTAAAATATGTTTTATAAACTGTAGAAATTTGGCTTTTCTATTTTGATATACTCTTTTTAGTAATCCAATAGTAATATGTGGGTTTTCTTCATGTAACTCATAAGCAAGAGTTTGTATTTCTTCCTCAGTTATAGTTTGTCCATTAATTATTTTCTGAAGTATTGGGTTTGACTCTGTCAACTCCCTAATTTTTTCTTCAACCATTTCTCTATAGCAAGTAATACTTACAGCTTCATTTTGCGGACCAAACTCAACTATTTCTTTAGCAACTAATTCATCTTCGAAATTGAATCTAGAAGGTGATGTAGTTTCTCCTCTACTATCAATGAACCTAGCTAAAGGAGAAAGTTTGTCAATTAAATCAATGAATTTTTCTTCATTAATATTAGTCCAGAAATGTAACCTTTGAGCATCTCTAATCAGTTCTTGCTGTTTGGCTACAACATTTAATGAAAGTGGCAAACCTGATATACGTTCAATTAAAGCTTCTTTTAAGTTGTCATACTTTTCCTCCTCATCTTTCATTTTCACCAAAGAAACCTCTAAAACATCTTTCTCAAAACGCATAGCTTTATAGTCTACACCAGAAATAGTTCGCATAAGAGGAAGTATTTCTACTCTAAGGAATTCTAATTTATCTGCAGTCAGGTTTTTCCAAAAAACAGGATTATTAACTTTCTCAACAGCTTTACTTTTTTCTTTAATAACAACAGAGTTAACAGGTAACTGAGCTATTTGTTTTTGTAGTCTTTCACATTCTTCATCAATAACCTCGTGAAGACTAGCTTCAAGTACTACCTCTAATTTT
>CAKZLT010000042.1 GCA_937127195.1 uncultured Saprospiraceae bacterium | reverse complement strand
TATTTTTTATGTTTTTTAAAATGGAAAAGAAAAAGCTAGATTGGGTACATTATTTTTTTCCTACTCCCTTAGGTTATTTTTTGCCTAATCCCTTACATAAAAAAAACATCTATAAATTTCAATAAACCTTTTGGCTGCTGAAATTTATAGATGTTTTTTATGTAAGTTTAAAGCAGTGTAATACCTTGATGATTAAAGGTTATTACTCCGTCAAGCTCTGTTTGCTGTCATCGACAGATAGGCTCGTGAGAACGTTCACTTACTCTATTATTGTACTTGTTTATCCTTTTACTGTATCAATAATAAACGCAGCTACTTTATAAGGATCAGCAGCAGAATTTGGGCGACGATCTTCTAACCAACCATGCCAGTTATTTTCAACAGTAATAATTGGAATACGAATAGAAGCACCACGGTCAGAAACACCGTAAGAGAATTTGTCAATTGCTTGAGTTTCGTGCAATCCTGTTAAACGTAAGTGATTATCAGGTCCATAAACTTCAATAGACTTAGCAACCGCTTCTTTCGTTCCGAATTTATTACAAATTTCGTCGTAAACTTCTTTCTTGCCAGACTCTCTCAAATCAGTATTAGAGAAGTTAGCGTGCATACCAGAACCATTCCAGTCACCTCTTACAGGCTTACAGTGCAAGTTAACAGCTACACCGTATTGTTCACAAACTCTTTCTAATAAAAATCGAGCTACCCAAATTTGGTCACCAGCAGATTTAGCACCTTTAGCAAAGATTTGGTATTCCCATTGTCCTGCCATTACTTCTGCATTGATTCCTTCTACATTCAAACCTGCATCTAAACAGATGTCTAAATGTTCTTCAACGATTTCGCGACCGAAAGCGTTTCTAGCTCCTACTGAACAATAGTATTGCCCCTGTGGCGCAGGAAAACCTACAGCAGGAAAACCTAGTGGTAAACCCGTTTCAATATCTTCTAATACATATTCTTGCTCAAATCCGAACCAAAAATCATCATCATCATCGTTGATAGTAGCGCGACCATTAGAAACGTGCGCTTTACCATCTGCTGATAATACTTCACACATTACAAGGTAACCGTTCTTGCGGCCAGGGTCTTCACATAGATATACTGGCTTCAACAGACAGTCTGAAGAACCACCTGGAGCTTGTTGAGTAGAACTACCATCAAACGCCCATACTGGACACTCTTCTAATTTACCTGAGAATTTAGAGCTATCCAATACTTTTGTCTTACTTCTGATAGATTGTTGTGGTTCATATCCATCTAACCAAATATACTCTAACTTAAACTTAGCCATTATTGTATAGATTTGTTTTAAAAAAAAATGTATTTTATTAATTTAGACTTTGAAAGTCTAATAATTAGTATTATCTTCGTTATCCTTTCCCCCTACTCTAAAAAAAAGAGGGGTCTTCACTTAAATATTATCAAAAATCTCCTTTTAATTTTTTTAAAAGGTAGATAACCTATTTGAAAAACGAAGTCCAAATATAGATTGAGTTTTTCAAATACACTAATCTTTTTTTTATCTAATCTTTATTTTTTTAAAATTTTAAAATGGGAATTCAGAATTTTAAATTTTAAAATCGCTTGAAATCACCTTTAAAATTGCCTTTTGATATTTTTATGTCAAATATTATATTGAAATATAGATTTATTCTTTTTATTGATTATAAGTAATAATTATAATCAATAGGTGGTTTATAACATTTTTTTATAAAAAAGCCTCTTTAGTAAGGCGATTTTCGCTATTTTTATGTCACTTTTTCGCTTTTTCGTTATTTCGTATTTTGATAAAAAGGCGTTCTAACTCGCCTATCTCTTTGCAATCAACTATTTTTTATTATAAAGTAATTATGACAAAAATTAAAAATAAAACAATCCTAGTCACAGGCGGAGCATCTGGACTGGGAAAATTATTAGCCTTGCGGTGCTTACAAAAAGGAGCAAAGCAGGTCATTCTGTGGGATATTAATGAGAAAGAACTCAATAAAACAACAACAGAATTAGAGCAACGAACCTATAAAGTACACCCTTATGTGGTCGATGTAACTCAAATCAAAGACATTGAATGGGCAGCTAAAGACATTCTGAATACAATCGGAAAGGTCGATGTTGTGTTTAATAGTGCTGGAATTGTAGTCGGAAAATCATTTGCTGAACATTCTGATGACGAAATCAAAGCAACTATTGATATTAATGTATTGGGCGTTATGCGAACAACAAAAGCATTTATTGGCGCAATGCTCGCTGATGGTTCTGGTCACATCATTAATATAGCATCTGCTGCTGGCTTGATTCCTAACCCTAATATGTCTGTTTATGCTTCTAGCAAATGGGCTGTAGTTGGCTGGTCAGAGTCTTTAAGGTTAGAATTAGAAGAGCTTGATGGCGAATTGCGCGTATTAACGGTAACACCTAGCTACATCAATACTGGAATGTTTGATGGTGTAAAAGCACCTATTTTGACACCTATTATGCAACCTGATGATATAGTAAACCGCATCATTAAGGCAGTAGAAAGTAACGAAATCATACTCCGCGCGCCATTTATAGTCAAATCTGTTCCGTTATTAAGAGGAATCTTACCAACAAGAGTTTTTGACAAAATAGCTAACACTTTAGGCGTTTATGGTTCTATGGATGAATTTAAAGGTCGAGCTTAGTTTGATTTTAAGCGTTTTATTAGTTAAATGAGCAATCAAAAGTCGAACAACAATATAAAGTTGTTCGACTTTTTTATTTTAGCTTTGAACAGAGTTCGTTTATGCTCAAAACAATCAAGAGTAATAAGTACGTGAATAGGAGTAAGGGCGTAATTATATAGTAGTATTTTTTGGGTATAATTCTGTTACTAAATAGTCAGTCAAGTTAATTTTGTCGGACTATGTTTTGTGGTTAAATCGTGTCGGTTTTTAAAACCGACACGATTTCTATCCGACACGATTAACTGGACTGACTACTAAAGAACTTTTATTTTTATAAAAAAAGCAATAACATTTCACTTAGGGATTAGGCAAAAAATAACCTACCAGTCGAACTTATTGTTTTTCATTTATACTGCGTTAAAAATACTCGCCTT
>CAKZLT010000041.1 GCA_937127195.1 uncultured Saprospiraceae bacterium | reverse complement strand
GTGATTAATTTGATTAAAAATGTTAATAACAAAATCACAATACCAGCACTTCCAACATAACCAGATAAGAAGTTAAATACAGGACGAATTAACCAGCGATTGATTGTTCCGAATATTCCCCAACCAAATTCAATTACATCTTCTAATTGTACATCAGCAGCACGCAAACGATCAAAGTCATTGGGACCGATATACATTTGCATAGGAAAAGTTTCGTTGCTACCATGCGCATAAGGAATCAAAATTTCAGCACTGTTTTTCTTCAAATCAGTGTCTTCCTCTTCCATCGGAACAGACTCAACTACTGCGCTTGTAAAGCTATTCGTAGCAATTAATGAAGTATTAAAAAACTGCTGTGCACTTGATATCCATTGAACTTTTGCATCTAACTCTTCACGGTCATTACCAATACAACTTGGGCCTTTTTCCGTTTTTTTATAATGAACGCCCGAATATTGACTGCGTTCATAAGAAGCATTTTTTTCTAATTTATCCAGATAATTATCCCAATTTAATTGGATGTTTTTTGCATTATCAGGAATAACTTTATCCAAACCAATAAACGCCACATCATAATTGATGAAGTAGTTATCTTTTTCTTTGATGCTATATTTTTGCTCCAAATAACGACCATTTCCAGCACTTGCTCTAAATACAACTTCTCCATCTTTGGTAGTCGCTTCAAAGTACAAGTCACTTGTATTAACCGTTCCTTTGGTTGTATTAGCAACAGGAATAATATATTCAAATTTGTCTTTATCATCTTCTAACAAGAGTAAAGGCTCTTTTTTGAATGTATTATCTGCCTGCTGAACGTTTTTCTTATAATTTTTTAATAAAACGCTTTTGATTTGCGCGCCTTTTGTAGAAAAAGTGATTTTTATTACCTCATTCTCTAGTATTACCTCTGAGTCTTCGCCGCTTGCCGCTGATGCAAAAGCTCCAAAATCTTTAGCGAGTAACTTATCTCGAAGTGTATCTGGCACATTTTCTTCTATTTGAGAAGTATCTTTAAAAGGAATAATTTCCTTTGATGTATCTATTTGTGCCTGTGCAATAGAGTCTTGACGCGCCTCCATTGCTCTGATTTCTGCCTCCGTTGGTTTCGTCAAATAGGTGTAACCTATCAATAAAGCGAAAATCAACCCAAACCCGATTATTTGATTCTTATCCATGATTAATTGATGAGTAAATGATTTTTCATTTTTAAGTAAACGTATTAACACGTTCTTATATAAAAATCATTTTACTTATAAATTTTAAAAAAACTAAATTCATTCTAATTGGCTGCAAAGGTACAAATTTGTAACATGAACTAAAATTATAAATACGAATGAATAACTTGTTTCGATAAAAACGGGATAAAAATGCTGAATGCTGAATGATTAATGTTGAATGCTCCGCTGTTTTTGAACTAATAGCGGAGCATTCAACATTCAGCATTAATCATTCAACATTAGAAAACCATTCAACATTAGAAAAAAAACTATCCATATCTCACAACGGCTTTCGTCACTACTTTCCATTCATTGCCTTCACGAATAGCCAAACCATTTTCCTCCGTGATGATTTTAGTTGCGTTTTTGTGTAAAATGGCAGTTGAACGGCAAGCAGGTCTCAAATATTCATCGAAATTATCTAAAGCTCTAAGCATAGTTGCAATATCATCATGAACACAAAATTCGGCTTGATTGCCATCTTCGGAAGTGACATTAAATAAATAAACCGAATAAGGACGCTTGAAAGTACTCGTCGCTTCTCTTAAGTCAAAAATGCCAGAAGGACTAGGAATAGGCATAAAAAATGCTTCTCCTTTGACCATACTAATAAGATTTTCAGAAGTATCATCATCCGAAATAACATTTTGTCCAATCAAGTTTGTTCCGATTTCTTCAATGAGAACGGATTCAGATTCGACTATTTCGGGTTCAATAGCGTCTATCAAATCGCCTGTTTTTTTATTCAAAAGACGTGTCTCAAACTCTTTTACACGAAAACGCAACACATCAACTTCCTCCTGTAATGAGATGCCCGTAGTTCTCAATTCATCTAATTGACTATTCAATTCATCTACTTCTGTTGCGTTTGCTTTGCTTCTAGGCGATGAATTACCGATGGAAGGTGTGCTGATTTTTGAAAAAGAACGCCCCTTGCTGAACCACCAATAGCCAATAGCTCCCAATATTAAAATTGCAAAAATTGCCCAGCGATACTTTTCAAAAAAACTTCTATCTTGATTGGCAAGTACATTATCCTTATTTCTTTGGTTAAATGTAGGTTTTTGTTCTCCTTCTTCGCTATACAATTCCTTATTGGCAGCGCCGCCATCTTGTTGCAAATACGTATTTGTAGAATCTGTAAAGGTGTTCACTTGCCCTTCAATAGCATTATTTTCATCATCAAAATTGGCATTTCTTGATGCTAATCCAAATAACTCATAAATGTCTTTTGTTAATTCTTCCTCCATTCGAGGGTAAGAAATTTGATGTTTACTTTCAAAAGTCTTGAATGTAGGTGCTGTTATTAGCGTATCCATCAAATAATTGAATAAGTCATCTGATTGATAATCAGCTTTATATTTTGTTTTTAAAGTTTGAATATAAGTGGCGAGTTGTTGATTTTTGCCTAATGAGCGTTGAGTTAAAAATGCCTTCAAAGTAGTATGAAAACTCCCTTTGAACTCAGACATATCACACTTTTGGGTAGTTGCCTGAAAGTCTGCCAAATGCGGTTGTTTAGGTTGGTCTCTGAATGATAATTCTGCAATTCTACAATTAATATAATCAACTGCTTCATCATAAATTGCCTTATCAACTTGCGCATTTGCTTTAAATGTGAGGAAGGTAAGACCAAGAACTAAATAAATTTTAAACAGATTTTTCATTTACAATGCTTTGATTAATGCGTAATGAAGTCTTTTTTGGTTCTATATGGTTTGAGTTGGTCATTAGTATTTTTTTCTCGATTTTCTAAACCTTATAGGTTTTTAAAACC
>CAKZLT010000040.1 GCA_937127195.1 uncultured Saprospiraceae bacterium | reverse complement strand
GATAATCCTGCGCAAAAGTTATACGAACGCTTAGGTTGGGAAAAAGAGATTAGTGCTTTTCATTACTTTTGGAAAAATCCGAAATGAATATTGTTTTTTTAATAAAAATCAATATTGGTATTATTCGCCATTTATCTTTATCAAGCCATTATGAATGAAAAGAAAGAAGAAAAAGAATACTTGATGAGTAAAAATCTATTATTATAGTCTAGTTTCTGCTTCCGTCATTATGATTAACAGCGGTAGCAGAAACCAGCTACTAGAAACCAGTTAAGCCCAAGCTTCTTGCGTCAATTTATACGCATTTCTGATTAAGTCAAAGGTAGTAATGATGCCTAACAATTCGTTGGATTCATTGACAACAGGCACTGCATGAAAGCGATTTTCAGACAAAATCAAAGCAACAACGTCGATTCTTTCGTTGGCTTGTACCTTTGCAATTTTTTTGGTCATTGCATCAGCTATTTTGATTTTCTCGAAGAATTCATCGTTTGCTGTTGCATCTTTGTACCATCCTGGCGTAATCCTTAATAAATCGTTTTTACTCAAAATTCCGATAACTTGACCTTCATCCACTACTGGCAAGTGATGAATTTTATTACCATCAAAAATGTGTTTTGCATTCAATAAGTTATCATTCGGACTTAATGTCATCACATTCTTAGTCATAATTTCTGATACAGGTGCTAAAGGATTCATATTCATTAAAGTTATCTGTTATTTGATTGATTTTACAAAGCAAAGATGCTTGATAATGAATACTTTAGCTTTGACTTAAGTCACTTTTAAATATGATTAAAATCAAGTTTGTTTTCCTAAACAAATTTGGCTAATTCTGCTTCAATTAAAGGCATAGCGATTTGGGTATCTGCTATTAACTGATTAGATAATTCTTTGACTTCTAAGGTGTTTATATTCTCTCCAAGACACATTTCTTCAATGGATTTGGCTATGCTTTTCTGATTTTCCATTCCCATCATTAGATAGTTAGGCTTCATTTTATGGGCTAATTTTCCTAACTGATACCATTCTTCATTTGCTAGAAGTGAAGATAATTTGCTGATTTCTTGAGGCATTTGCTCTAAGAACATCACTATCATTTCTTTCATAAATCCACTATCGCCGCCACTAAACTCTTTTAAATAATTTAAATCAATGTTAAACATACTTTCTAGTTCGTTCTTTTCTTGTTTTGAATTGGATGTTATTGCTTTTGAGGTAATTTTGTTTTCTATTTCTTTTGTTTGAAGCATTAAGTTGAGTACTATTTCTTTTAATTTTTTAGGATTAAATGGTTTCGTTACATATTCATTCATTCCTGCTAAGAATACTTTTTCTTTCTCCGTAGATAGAACTGCTGCTGTAAGCGCGATAATAGGTAAGTTTCTATTTTTGTTTTTACTTTCACGAATATGAATTGTAGCTTCATATCCATCCATCACAGGCATATTTATATCCATAAAAACAATATTATAATCATTTTCATGGAATTTATCTACGGCTTCTTTTCCGTTATTTACAATATCAAATTGGCAATTCCATTGAGATAACATTCCCGAAATTAGCTTTCGATTCATTAGATTATCTTCTGCAACAAGTATGTAAAGTTTTTCTAATTGCTTACTTTGTTCATCTACCCAACTATCATTAATTGGGTCAACGGAAGAGCGTTTTCCAGAATTTTTGAAAGGTAAAACAAAATGATAAGTTGAACCATTGTTGGGTGTTGTTTCTACCCAAATTTTTCCGCCTAAACGTTCTACTAATTTTTTGGAAACGGACAAGCCAAGGGTTGTTATTTTTAAATTATCCTTGATGATATCATTTTCTCCTGTGAAGCTATCAAATAAAGTTTCTAACTCTTTGGCGGTCATTTCTTTGCCATTGTCTTTAATTTCAAAGCCAATTACATAATCATCTTGTTTTGTTTCTAATAATTTTATTTTAATAATGATTTCATTCTCCTGCGTTCGTTCGGTTGCTTTCGCTAATAAATTAGTTAGAATCTGGCGCAAACGATATTCGTCGCCAATGACATCATTTGCAATTAAAATGTCTAAATCAATCGTAATATCTATTTTACGATTATTTAATTTATATAAAAATGCACTTTGAAGCTCCAAAAGAATTTCATATAGATTAAATCTATCTCTATTGAATTCAATTTTATCCGCATGGATTTTTGATAAATCTAAAATATCTGATATAATCCACATCATCCGTTCTCCCGAATACTTGAGTGCATTCAGATAGTCTTTTTGTTGAGCGTCCAGTTCCGTATCGGCTAACAAGTGCGTCATTCCGACAACTGCATTCATTGGCGTTCGGATTTCGTGACTCATACTAGCGAGAAACTGCTGCTCTGCCAAACTCGCTTTTTTGGCTTCTGCAATAGCTTCTCGAAGGTTCAATTCTATCTTTTTACTTTCTGAAATATCCTTAATAATTGCAAAATACAGAAGCGGTTTTCCTTCATGTTTGATTGGTACAAAGCTGACCTCTGCCCAAAAAGGAGTTCCTTCTTTTTTATGAAAAATGATTTCATCCTTATAAACCTTTCGCTCAACTATATTTTCTACAATATTAGATAAATGAATATCACTTGTTTCATTACCTGTCAACATATATATAGACTGCCCAAAAGCATCTTTTCTAGAATAATTAGTAATATCAGTGAAAGCATCATTTGTATAAATCACTTCATAGTCACTAGTTATTTTTTCGACTACCATGACCGCATCAGTCAAATGAACAATAATAGACTCGAACAGGTGTAGTTGTTCCTGCGCTCTTTTGAGTTTAATTGCTTTTATAATAATACTCGGTAATGACTGGATATAATTCCTGTCAATATCTTTGATGATATAATCATAAGCACCATGTTTTAAGGCACTAGAGGCTATGTATTCATCTCCTGTTCCTGTCATTAAAATAAAAGGAATCGACTTAATCGTCTCTATAATCTGAAAACTCACCCCATCTCTTAGGCGATAATC
>CAKZLT010000039.1 GCA_937127195.1 uncultured Saprospiraceae bacterium | reverse complement strand
TTTGATTGCTCTGAACTGGTTATTGAGTATTTTTGTTATTTATACGATACCTAGTTTTATAGTAAGTCGATTAGATTTTAAAGGAAATAAACGCCGACAACTGCTCACAACGGTATTTTTTGATTTATTAGTGATACTTATTTTTAGTATAATTCACGAAGTAACCAATGTAGCTATTGGTGCGTGGACATTTGCACCGACATCTATTCCAATCCTTATTTGGGGCGTTCCATTGAGTATTTTTATAGAATATTTGGTTGGACATGCTTTGATTGCATTGCCTTTGCGTTACCTCGAAGTTTATAAAAAGAAACCTAAAGATGTATTATTTTATACCAAAATCAGTTTTCCTTTATATTATACCTGTTTGTTTTTTGCTCTGACCACATTGAGAGCTTACGCAAAAGGCGTGACTACTATTTTTATATTTGGAGGTATTGTTATGGTTATTTATATCGTTTTTATTATTTGGAAAAGAAAACATTACAAAAACAACACACAGTAGAGTATATTTGTCACAATGAATAGATGGAAGCAATGGACGCGTCACAGTCGATATTTTTGGCGCGCCAAAACAAAATATCAAATAGATTCACCTTTTGTGTTGGAGTTTGCAGAAGAGGTGTTGGAAGATAAACGAACGTTTTACATTTTTGATGATTTAGAACTTGTTCGTCAAGAGTTATCTACCATCAAAGAACCGCTCAGGAAGAAAGATTTTGGGGCAGGTTCATCTATTACAGATACCAAAAACACGACTATTGCAGAGATTGCAAAGTACAATCAATCACAACCGAGAGTTGGTCAGATGCTTTTTAGACTTATCAACTGGCAAAAACCTCAGTATATGATTGAACTCGGGACGGCTTTCGGTGTTACTACGCTTTATCAGGCAAGTGCGTCTCTCAACGGCGAAATGCTAACCATCGAAGGATGTGAAGAGACAGCAGCCGTAGCACAGCAGACTTTTGATAATTTGAAAGCTGAAAATATTAAAATATTGCTCGGTCAATTTGATGAAGTATTGTCTAGTGCGCTCGAAAACTTGCCGCGATTAGATTACATTTTCATAGATGGAAATCATCGAAAAGAGCCGACTATAAAGTATTTTGAAATGTGTTTGCCCTATATTCATAATGATTCTATTGTTGTTTTTGATGACATTCGATGGTCAGATGGAATGAATGAAGCATGGGAAATCATCAAATCGCATTCAAAAGTGACTTTAACGCTAGAGGTGTTTGATGTTGGAATTGTCTTTTTTAAAAAAGAACAAAAACGAAAAGAACATTTTGACTTATTACCTGTTCAGATGAAACCTTTTATGAAGTTGTTTTAAAAAATAACGGTAAGTCAGACCTATATTTTCAAAACATATAAGGTCTCTACAGAGAAATATTTAGCATAAATAGTATTGACAAAAGAATCCACTAGTATTTTTATAAAAGCCTTAATTGAGCATTTGAGTTAAGGCATAAAAAGTAGTTAGAAATGATTGAAACACAAGTTTGTGTCATTGGGGCAGGGCCTGGAGGTTGTACGACCGCTATCGCGCTGGCTCAAAAAGGCATTCCGTGTGTATTAGTGGACAAATCCGTTTTTCCGAGGCACAAAGCCTGTGGCGAAGTCATCACGAGTAATTGTATTCGAGAATTGGCGGAGCTAGATAGAGACATTTTAACTGATTTAGAAAATGCTCTTTTCAAATATAATATCAAAGGAAATCTTTTTGTTGCACCAAACAATTATCAATTTGGTGTTGCCTACAAATCACCTGCAAACGAGCGTTTGGGGCTTCCTCATTGCTACACGGCTACTCGTCACGACTTCGATAATTTTCTTTTAAATGCAGTCAAAACACGTTACCCGAGTGTGAAAGTCATTGAAGGTTGCCATTTGGCAGACTTTGAAGTAACTGATGATTTTGCTATTCTTAGAGATAAAAAAGGAGAATATACAATTAAAAGTAAGTTAGTCATTTTTGCGAATGGTGCAGGAAATAAACTAACCAAAAAAGCAAATGGGGCTAAGGTCAGAAAAAGTCATGAAGCAATCGGTTTGCGCGCTTATTTTAAAAATGTGCTGCCACATCCACAGGAGAAAATGGCTGAATTTTACTTTTTTGAAAAGAAATATATGCCATTTGGTCTTTACATTACACCATTACAAAATGGAGTTGTAAATGTTAATACTTGGGTGAGAAAGGATTTTGTAGATAAAAAATCGCTTAACATTCGGACGTTAATGATGGATTTTTTAAAAACAAATCCGAATATAAAAGAGCGTTTTGAGAATGCGGAAATGATTGGAAAAACTCAAGGCAGTTCTTTGGAATTAGGTTCGCGTTGGTGGAAAATGTCTGGCAATCGTTTTTTGCAAGTCGGGGACGCTGCTGGTTTGATTGATGCAACAAATGCAAACGGAATTGGTCATGCGATGATTAGCGGAAGAATTGCTGCTGACTTTGCACAGAAGAGCATTGAAGCGAATGATTTTTCTGCAAAAGTACTTCAATCTTATGATAAAGAAATGCAGAAGCGCATGAAAAATGCATTGAAACTGAGCCGAATGATTGCGCCTTTTTCTAGGATGCCATATTATAGCAATTTTTCTGCTTGGCTGATGAATTATTGGATAAAGAGAAGTGCTAATAGTCAATTGATAATCAAGCTAATGTATAGTAAGAATACAACTAAAGATTTAATCAATCCGAGCTTCTATTATAAGTTGTTTTTTACGAAATCGGCTAAAAAAACGAATCCACATGACTAATAAAAATACGCCTGTTTGTATTATTGGTGCTGGACCAGCAGGTTTTACAACAGCTTTTCATTTGGCGAAAGTGGGCATTAAAAGTATCATTTTAGATAAAGATATTTCTCCGAGAACAAAGCCTTGCGCGGATATTTTGACAAGTATTTCTTTGAGAGAATTGAGGAAATTATTCCCGAAATTCACTGATGGGTTGGAGGTGAGTAAACGCTTGGCAAATAGCAAAGGAGTGATTATTCATGCGCCAAATTACCATCAATTCACTATGGAGTATTTGCCCGAAAAAGGGGAAGACGTGCCTTTGTGTTATGCTTTAAAGCGTTCTGATTTAGATGTTTTTTTGACAGAACAGGCTAGAGCAAATCCGTTGATTGAGTTGATAGAGCAGTTTAATGTTAAAAAAATTCATCGAGAAAATGGGATAGTAACTCTATCAGATAACAAAGGACGGAGCGTCGAAACACCTTTGGTGATTGTCGCTGCTGGTTCAAATGCGCCTTTGGCAGGACAATTAACAGGCGAAAAAAAGGACTTTAAACATTTTGCGGTTGGGGTACGAGCGTATTTTAAAAATGTAAAAATGCCACAAACAAGCAATTGTGAATTGTTTATTCGTGAAAAAATGATGCCTGGAGCTTTTTATATTGCACCTTTTTATGATGATACCATGAATGTCAATATGGTGATGCGTTCGGATGTGGTCAAGAAGAAAAAAATCAATATCAAAGAATTATTTTTAAAAATGATTCAGGAAGACCCTGATTTAAAAGAACGTTTTAAGGATGCGGAAATGATTGGGGAAATCCAAGGAAGTGGATTGAAATTGGGAACAAAGACCCGAAAAGCCTCTGGAGATAATTTCATTTTGACGGGAGATTCGGCTGGTTTGATTGATATTTTGTCGGCGAATGGTTTGCCGCAAGCGTTTTTGAGTGGTCGATTAGCAGCAGAGTTTGCTCAGAAGGCGATTCTTGCCAATGATTATTCGGCTCAGTTTACAGGGCAGTTTGATGAAATTCTGTTCGATGCAGTTGATAAATACGTCAAGACGGGCAAGTTGATTGCACCTTTTATGGATAAGAGTTGGTACAATTGGGCGACGAAAATTTTAATCAATTTTTTTGCTAAAAGAATGCAAACAAATGATGCATTACGAGATTTGTTAATGTATGATTCGGATGCGAAACACACCATATTGAAACCATCTTTCTATTTGAAAATATTTTTTAGAAGCAAAAATCCTGATGCTGAAAGCCATTTGGTTTCTTAGTTTTTTTTGAATTTGAAGCACAAAGAGACAAAGAAAGCAAAATCTCCTTTGTTCCTTTGTGGTTCAAAAAGCATCAATCAATAATATTCCTACCATCAACCAATATTTCAAACTCCTTTGGTTGCTCAAACATCTTAATACGCTCTTTTAAGGCAATTTTATCGGCTTTAGAAATCAATTCAAAATCCGCTTCTAGGATTTGATTCACCTCTTTTATAATATCCGTAGCATTGCGCCAATAGAGGTTGTTGGTCAAAATATCTTGCAATATTTCAATTTTTAATTGTATTAAAAGTGGTTGAAATAAATCCGTTTGAATAGCTAAACTATCCATTTTAGTTAGCATTTTTAAATGAATGCTTTCACCGAGTAAGCTATAAGTTTGCGGTGAATCATTCATTTTGAGATACCAACTTGGATAAAAATATTCGATGCTATCCAAACTATACATGGTATAAAAAAGGGAGATAAAAGCCTCATCTTCATCACCAACCGTCTTTATTGCCTTTTGATGTAGTTCTTTATAATCAAAAAACAAATGGAACATATTGGCATCAAAAATCTGGGTTGGAACAAGTGCAGGCAAAGGTTCATCTATCCAAAAAAGGTCGGGAACTTCGGGCGTTTCAGATAAGTCAATTTGATTGAGTTGAACAATTAAAGTATCTCGAAGGCTTTGTCCGAGTTGATATAATTGAGCAAACTCATAAGCTGTTTCGATGTTATTGTATTTTTGGTTATAACTTTCGATGAGCTTTCCTGCGTTTTGCCCAAAAAAGTTAGCTAGTCGTTTTCTTATAATCGCATCATAAAGTATTTTTCCTTTGCCTGTCGCATCAAATTTGACTGCGCCAGCGTATATCCAGCCAATTTGAGCGTCTGATGTTTCTACTTTTAACCACGGTTCATTAAATGGGATGCCATTCAAACTAATCGCCGTTGTGAAACTACTTAATTCATTCAAATAGACAAGCTCTTGACCTAAGGGAAGTCGAATTAATTCTTTTCCTTTTAAGCCAGCTTTCGAAAATAATTTAGTTTGGTCAATAGCAATAGAAAGGTTTACCTTTTCGATGTTTGCTATTTCTGTTGTTTCGACGGAAGGTTTTTTAGGTGTCGCATTTTGGCAATTTTGAAACGTAAGTATTATTACAAGGAGCAGCGAGAGAAGTGGAAATAAACGCATATTATTGGTTTTATAAACGGAGAAATAGGTTGACTCTCGCTTCTAAAAGATAAATACTTTACTAAGGGATTAGGCAAAAAATAACCTACCAGTCGAACTTATTGTTTTTCATTTATACTGCGTTAAAAATACTCGCCTTAG
>CAKZLT010000038.1 GCA_937127195.1 uncultured Saprospiraceae bacterium | reverse complement strand
AAGTCAAGATCCATTGTGCATATAGGCAACATAAAATCTTTTATAATAACTCATGTAATTAAATGCATCCAAAAGCAACTACCTGTCCTCAAGACTCAATAAACTTGTATGACCTACTGGGAAGTTTTAATCAGAGGTTAATTCACGGCCCACTGAAGCATGGTTAGATTTTCTTTGTGGGACTTAGCAGCAAACCGTCTGTAATCGATCAGTTTGCTTGGCTCAATCCATCCACTGTGCAATTACCTGCGGCGACAGGTGCCCCGTTTGAAATCAGTGGGAAGCTGTAAAAGAGCTAAAAGCCAAAGAGGAAGAGGTTAAGCAAAAATCAGCGGCAGAAGTAGTTGCTGCCAAAAAAGCGGCTGAGGCAGAAATTCAAAATGCTAAAAAAATAGCTGCTGATGAAGTACAAGAAGCTAGCAAAAAAGCAAAAGAAGTACAGAGCGAATATACTTCTAAAATGACAGATGCTCAAAAAACGGCAGAAGAACGAATTAAGGAGATTCAAGCTGAATCTGCTCGTAAGATTGAGGATGCTAAAAAAGTAGCAGCATCAGTTAAAGAAATATCTGCCCAAGAAGTAAAAGATTCTAAAGAACGAGCAGCACAAGAAATTTTATCAGCAAAAGAGTTATCAGCAAAAGAAATTGCAAAGGCGAAAGAAGAAGAAGCCAAAGCAAAACAAGCTTCTGCTATATCTGTTGCCGAAACTCGCAAAGCTGCTGCTAACGAAATCGCAAGCGTTAAAGCAGAGCAATCACAGTTAGTAAAAGAAGCTCGTGAAAATGCAGCAAAAACAAAACAGCAATTATTAGAAGACCTTGCTAAAGCGCGTACAACTGCTGCCTCTGAAATTGCAACAGCTAAACAAAAAGCGATTGAGGAAGTCAAAACAGCTCGCGAAAGTGCTGCTAAGGAAAAACAAACATTGAATCTCTCAGTTTTGGAATCTAGAAAAACGGCGGCGAACCAGATTGAAGCAGTCAAAGAAAAAGCTGCCAATGAAGTGGCGGCTGTTCGTGAAAAATCAGCTAAAGAAGTCGCTTCTGCTTTGGAGAATTCAGAAATGAAAAAACAAGAGTATAAAAAAGAAACGACCATAGCTGAAAAAACCTCTAGAGCTGCTATTTCTGCAGCACAAGAAAAATCAAGAGTCGAAATCGAAGCAGCAAGAGATGCAACCGAAAAAGCAGTGGCAGATGCAAGAGCTGAATCTGAAGCTAAAAAAGGTGAGTACCTTGCGGAAGTTCGTGCTGAACGTGAAAGTAGTAATAACGAAATTCTGAAAGTTCGTAAGGAAACAACGGATGAAGTACGTTCTGCAAAAAAACAGGCCGATGAATTAATTGCAAAAGAAAAGCAACGTGCAGAAGATGCTAAAACAGAAACGAATGCTGCAATTGCAAAATTAAAAGAAGAACGTCTAGCTAAAGAGAAAGCGCAAAAGGAATTAGAAAGAAAAATTGCTGAATTGAAAAAAGAATTGGAAGAACTAGCACGCAAAAAAGCGGAGGCTATTAAAGAAGAGAAATAAAAACCTACTTTTTTGTTTTTAAAACACAAAAGCACTTTCCTTATTAAAAAGGAAGGTGCTTTTTTACTATGATTTTAATTTTATTAAAATAAAAATAAAATTAAAATAGTTTAATCTGTTCATTATCAATTGATTATAGTTGTGTTATTAATTTTTTTTGTTTTTTTTATGACAAAAATAAAAGTTGGCAAACATATTGCTAATATTAAGATGTATTGCATAATAACTGAATGTTAGAAATGTAATTACTCCAAAACAACACAAGAAAATAGTTAATGTGGTTTTTGTTTTTAGCTGGAGCCTATCTGATAAGATAGGCTTACCTTTTTCTAGAACCTTCCTTTCTTCTTCCCTTCCTCTTTCTTTTCTATATTTTACTCCCTTAGGATATTTGCAGTCCAATAATCAAAATTGTATATTCGCACTTATATATCAACTTGAAGTGATGACTTTGCATTTTTTCAAAAAATACAAAGTCTAACTTATCCCTAAATTCATCAAAACCTACAATTTACCCACTTAAAATTATTATAAACTACTCAAAAGAATTACATAGAATTGAATGAATAATATTAATTATACACTAATAACGAAGGACGAACAGCTTAAAGCATTTTATGAAGCTCATAAAAACATTGAATGGATTGCTTTTGATACCGAGTTTATTAGTGAAAAACGATACTTTCCGCAACTTTGCTTGATACAAGTTGCTTCGACAGAAGGATACTTCTTGCTGGATACATTAGTTTTAGAAGACATTTCTTTATTTTTAGAATTGGTTACTAATGAAGCTATCCTAAAAATCACGCACGCAGGCGCGAACGATTATAGGTTATTTTATCAATTGTACAGAATAACGCCCCGTTCGGTTTATGATGTTCAAATTGCCGCTGGTTTCATCGGACATCGTTATCCGCTGGCTTTAGGAACTTTATTGGCAGAAGAATTAAAAATCAATATTGACAAAAGCCAAAAGGTATCTGATTGGGCAGAACGACCAATGTCTGACGAACAAATCAAATATGCTTTGATTGATGTCTTGCATTTGGAAGCATTGACTAATAAAATTAATAGCTTACTAGAAGCAACAGGACGTAAAAAGTATGCAATCGAAGAGATGAAAGAGCAACTGGAATCTTTGTCCGTTTATGCGGAAGACCCAATTAAAAGCTTACTCAAAAGCACTTCTCTATTGAGCTTACCTATACGCAATCAGCTTTTTTATATTAGAATGACACGTTGGAGAGAGCAAGAAGCAAGCCGCCAAAATATTACCCGAAATATGGTTTTGGATAATAAAATGATGACTTATTTGGCTAAAAATATCCAAATGGGCGTAAAAAAACTACAAACAAACCGTCGCGCTCCTAAGTCATTGGTATTCAAACAGGCCGTATTATTAACGGATTTTTATGAAAAAAAACCTACTGAACAAGAGCAAACTTGGCTAAATAGGTTGCCTCGTCGCCCTAAAAACCATTCTAGATTAGATTTACTTTTTGACCAAATTGACTTATTTATTCGTTTTAAAGGGAAAGAGTCTAGTATTGATCCGAGTTTGATTTTGTCTCGAACAGAGTTGAATAAAATAAAATTAGACGCTAAGTATTTTCCAGAATTTTTGGAAAAAGGCTGGAGAAGAGAGTTACTCGGAGAAGCGATTATTAAATGGCTCAAAGACCGTAAAGGATTACAAATGAGCTTCGAGGAAGGTAAATTAATTATTAATAATTAAAAAATCGGTGCATAATCATTTTTAGAGTAACAATACTTTTTTAGATTTGTATAGTGATTCAAAAACAAAAAAATAAAACTTCAGAGTTATGAATATAAATGAATTTAAACAGCTTTCGGAAAATGAGGCAAATCAATTATTGAAAGCACCAGCTTTAATTACAGTTTTGATTGCTACAGCAGATGGTAAAATTGAAGCAGAAGAAACTGAATGGGCAACAAAAGTTGTTGGATACAGAGACCATGTAGGTGATGAAGATTTATTTAGTTATTATACTGCATTGGAAGATGATTTTGCGGCACAAGTGAAAGCTTTGGTGGCTGAGGAACACATCGGAAATCAAGAACGTATAGCAAGTATTTCTTCTGAATTAGAGGCATTAGGCCCTATTTTACATAAGATTAATAAGCATTACGCTGAAAAGGTAGTTGCTAGTTGGAAATCATTTGCTAAGTCAATTGCCAAATCATCAGGTGGTATTTTAGGTTTTGGTAGCATTTCTGACCAAGAAGAATTATTAATGGATTTGCACATGATTAAGTTTTAAGAACGTCTAATAAGCTGGGTTAATTTTTGTGATTAAACCGTGTCGGTTTCCAAAATCGACACGGTTTCTATTCCTAAATACAAACAGCCAAATGTCCAATTAGGGCTAAAGAATTAGGATATTTTTTATAAAAAGGCAGCTAATCAAACCTACTATTACTTTTAGTAATTTGACGCATGAAAAGAACCGTTGATATTTTAGTTATTTCAGATTTGCACTTAGGGACTTTTGGGTCACAAGCCCAAAATTTTCTTAGATATTTGGATAGCGTTGAACCAAAGCAACTTATTATCAATGGAGACTTGATAGATATTTGGCAATTCATGCGCTGGTACTTCCCAAAATCACACCTTCAAATTCTTCAAAAAATCGCTCAATTAATCTCTTCGGGCATTCCTGTTTATTATCTTACAGGTAATCATGATGATTTATTACGCAAATTCACACCATTATCTTTAGGGAATTTTCAATTGATTGACAACTTAGAATTGGACATTGATGGGAAGCGAACATTGATTTTTCATGGTGATAAATATGACAAGACCATCAAGGCACAACTACCTGCAATCGTTGGTGGATTGGCTTATCACAGCTTAATTGTATTAGATAGATTATTTAATAAATGCTGGATGTGGTTCGGTTTTTCTCGCATTCGTATCTCAAAAGGCCTAAAGGATTTTACTAAAAAAGCCGCTAAAAAAGTCGGTGATTTTGAGCAAGATGCCATTGATGAAGCGATTGAAAAGGGGTATGATTATTTGATTTGTGGGCATATTCATAAGCCACAAATCAGAACAGGTTCTAATGATAAAGGAACGGTAGAATATCTAAATTCGGGTGATTGGGTCGAAAATGCGACTGCTCTCGAATACATAGATGGTAATTGGCAGTTGTTTTATTATGAAAAATGGGAGCAGTAGTTTTTTGATAAAAAATCATTTTGATGAAAATACTCTTCGGTATTCAAGGTACAGGCAACGGGCATTTAAGTCGAGCCAAAGAAATTATTCCTCACTTAGAGAAGTACGGGACGGTTGACTTGTATGTCAGTGGCACACAAGCAGAAGTTCAGCTAGCTTATCCTATTTTATACAAAAAATATGGTTGGAGTTTCATTTTTGGTCAGAAAGGTGGAGTAGATATTATGAAAACCTTCAAAAGCTTCCGCCCTAGACAACTACTTAAAGATACTTTTAATTGCCCTGTCAAGGATTATGATTTGATTATTAATGATTACGAACCTATCACAGCTTGGGCTTGCCGTCTGAGAGGAATTCCCTGTTATGGATTGAGTCATCAAGGTGCTTATTTATCCGAAAAATCTCCAAGACCAACCAAAGTTGAACAATCAGGTGAATATATGCTCAAGCATTTTTCGCCAACTACCGAAACCCAAGCATTTCATTTTGCTCGTTATGATGATTTCATCAACACGCCAGTTATTCGTAGTGAGATTCGTGCATTAGCCCCCATTTGTAAAGACCATATTGCGGTTTATTTACCTGCTGTTGGAGACGATTTTTTGATTAGTATTTTTTCAAAAATAAAAATGCTACAATGGAAGGTCTTTTCAAAAAGAGCTAAAAAAAAATACATTCAAAATAACGTAGAAATACATCCTGTCAGTGGAGTAGAATGGGAAAAAGCACTAGAAAGCTGTGAAGGCGCAGTAATGGGGGCGGGGTTTGAAGGCCCAGCGGAGGCATTATTTTTAAAGAAAAAGTTATTCATTGTTCCTATGAAAATGCAATATGAACAACAATGTAACGCAGCGTCTTTAAAAGAGATAGGAGTAAGGGTTTCTTGGAAAATTACCTCCAAATTTGAAGGAGAATTAAGGGATTGGCTCTCAAATGATAAGGTAGTTTTGGTTGATTATCCTGATGAAACTGCCAAAATCGTAGAGAGAATCATTCATAAAGTGAAGTAATTCATCAAATCATCAATATTATATTGGTTCTAACAGCAAAATCTCACTAAGTCGTTTGTCATTCCTCATGCAAATTGATATTTTTGTAGGAGTTAATTAGGTTTTCTGATATTTTTGTGGAAAACAAAAATTGATTAAAAATGACAGATTTGAATGTTTCTAGTTTCTTGTCATTGGTTTCTGCTACCGCTACTTACAAAAAATAGCAGTAGCAGAAACCAGTGGCAAGAAACTAGAATTCACAATAATTTTCAGAGAACCGTTAAAAAAAGATAATACCAATATATTTAAGATAAAATTATGGGAAGAGCATTTGAATACCGAAAAGCAGCCAAAATGAAAAGATGGGGACAAATGTCTCGTATCTTTCCTAAGTTAGCCAAGGCGATCACAGTAGCAGCGAAAGAAGGAAGTCCTGACCCTGACATGAATCCTCGATTAAGAACGGCAATTCAGAACGCGAAAGCGCAGAATATGCCTAAGAAAAATATTGAAGCAGCAATAGAACGCGCTTCAGGAAAGGATGCTGTTGATTATACTTTAATTAATTATGAAGGAAAAGGCCCTCATGGAGTTCTTTGTTTTGTGGAATGTGCTACGGATAATCCGACGCGTACGGTAGCTAATGTTAAGTCGTATTTTAATAAAGCAGGTGGTAGCGGATTGGTATCTAATGGTTCTTTGGAGTTTATGTTTAGTAGAAAAGCCGTTTTTGAATTTAAGAAAGCGGAAGGAATGGACTTGGAAGAATTGGAGCTAGAGTTGATTGATGCAGGATTAACAGAGATTGAAGAAATTGAGCCTGAGGCTGATGACGAAGAAGGTGTAACAATGATATTCGCTTATGCTGAATACACGGACTTCGGAACGTTGAGTGAAGGATTAGAAGGATTAAAAATTGAGGTAGATTCTGCTAACTTGAAGCGTTTTCCTACTTCGCCTGTCGAATATACTGACGCACAATTAGAAGATATCGAAAAGATGTTGGATAGATTCGATGATGATGATGATATTCAAGCTGTTTATACAAACATTGCTTAATAATTGAAAGTGGAAATTAAAAAGCGTCGGAGGCCTTTAAGGAATCCGACGCTTTTTTTTAATATCTGTCCCGTCCTGAAATAAGGTTACACTAAAAATCTTATTCAAATGGAACAGAAAGACAATCATATTCCTCTTCTCAACAATTTTAGCTTTTCTTGTTCTGTTTTTTCTTCTTGTATTTGTTATCCTTCCATTTGTTTGTACCTAACTCACTTGAAGCGATTAATTCATTAAGTCGTTTTATTTTAGTTTTATCCTGTACCGCAGAAATGACCCAGTGTATCGAAAGCTTCTTATAAGATGGTGCAAGCGCATCAAAATAGCTCCAAGCTTTTTCATTAGCCTTAAATTGATTTTCAAAATCACTCGGTAATTTTAGTGTTTTTTGTCTGAAAGCATAATCGGAAGGCTTACTTTCAGGTCTATTTTTAAAAATGTCAATGCCAGCTTGTTGCATTAAACCTTGCTTCGTTAATTCTTCAATCTTTTCTAAATTAACAGGACTCCAAACGCTTTTTTGCCTTCGTGGGGTAAATCTAATTTGATAAGAATCCTCATCTATCGACCTTCGAATACCATCAATCCACCCAAAACAAAGAGCCTGATCAACAGATTGAGACCAAGTCATACTTGGATAGCCACTTTTTACTTTATAAAAACCAACAAATAACTCTGTTTCTTTATCATGATTATTGGCTAGCCATTCTCTAAAGAGTGTTTGTGTCGAAAAGAAGGTTGATTCTTTCATATAGAAATGCTTTCCATTTTGCTAAGTTATTTGATTCTATCGAAGAATTGGAATGGTAAAAACTGCTTAATTCAAGTTTAAATCGGCATTTATAAAAGTAACAAGTCTATTGTTGCTTTTGTTGGGCGCAGGCTTCTTGGCATTTGCTTTTTTCTTGATTTATTCGGCAGCAGTATGACGATGAATTGCCCAATGTAACTTATTTTGAATTGTTGCATAAAACTCTTGGGTCATATCAACTTTTGAACTATAATCAATACTTGTGGTATAAATATCTTTTACTTTTTACATTTCTTTTTCCTTCTTGTTGAACCTGTGCAATTTTTGCACAAGTTGCATTTTCATCGAGTTCTTGTGTTTTGTATATATTTTTTATATGTCTAGCAATAGAAGTTCTATCTGTTTGAAATAGTTCTTCCATTTGCTTTTGATTTAGCCAAACTGTTTCATTATCTAAAACAACTTCTATTTTAGCTTTGCCATCTTCAGTTTGATATAATATTATTTGTCCACTCATTGTCAATGAGGTTGTTTTAGTTATCCAACTTGTGCAAATATAGATAAGTTCATTTTTGTTTCCAACCTTTTGTTTGAATGTTTTAGTTTTTGTGATAACCGCCAATAAAAATATATATACACCTTCTAATTATTGACCCTCAAGTTGCTGTCCCTTCAAAATATAAGCATTTCCAGTAACCACATCGCCCAAACTTTTGTAAGAATATCCTACAAACAAGTGAGCTTTCGCGTTATTGGGTTCAATTTCGATAACTTTCAGAAAGTTCTCAATTGCCTTTTGATGCTGATTTGTACTTCCGTACGCTGCACCCAGATTACCGTAAATATCCACTTTTTGAGCATTGTAAGCCTTCGCTTCCTCCAAAATAGGAATAGCTTCCACGAATTTCTTACTTTCTACTAGTTTTTTTCCAGCTTCAAATAAGTTATTTTTACCATTCGGATTATCAAAAGTCTGTGCGATATAGCGATAAAACTCAGCAGATTTGGTGTATTGTTCCTGATAGAAAAAGGCATTTCCAGTCAAAAGATAAGCATTCGCATAAGTTGGATGAATCTCTGTTGCTTTAGTCAAATAACCAATGGCATCATTCAATAGTTGAGTTTTTTGTGCTGCATTCTCTGGTTTATTAGCCTCATCAATCGAAATTCCGCCCATGGCATTATTCAATTTAGCACTATTGACAGAGGTTTGAATATCCGTTTTGAAAAGCGTATAATTATCTTTCCATGCGGTATTTCGGGTAATTGTTTTTAATGAAAATAAAATGGCTACGGCTGCCACTAAGTACCAACCTATTCGATTTTGAGTGTCTTTTTTTATAAAAAAATGAAAAATAACAGCCGCCAAAATCAAACAAAAACCAACAGAAGGCATAAAAACCAAACGTTCTGACATATTTGTACCGACCGAAAAAACAAGGTTGGAAACAACTGAAAGCGACGCAATAAAAATAATGATTCCAAAAGCGGACAATGTTTTTAAGGTCAATTGAGCGGATGTTTCTTTCTTTCTTTTGTATGAAAATAATTCCCAAACGGCAACCAATCCCATTATAACATAAGTCAAAAGCGACAATAAAACTTGCCAATCGCCGAAAGTCATCGTCGGAATATGACGCGGATAATAATCATGTGTCAGCGTAACAGGAAGAATCAGCAACTGAATATATTTGCCTAAAGTATAAAAAATAGTTCCGTAACGGGCGTTGCTATCCATTCCCAAAAATGGGTTATTCATTAATTCTTGCGCTTCTACACCTCCGATTGCTGCGGCTTCGCCCAATACATTGGAGCGAATTGCGAGGAAAATAACAGCGACAACCAAATACGGAGCAGTCGCAAAAGCTATTTTATTGAGTTTTTCTTTGGTGAAAAAGAACAAGGCAACGGGAACAATCGCTAAGAAAGTAATCGAATTTTCTTTGGACATCAACGCCAAAAAGAAAACGAAAGTCGCTCCGATAAGGTAAGTTATTTTGTTAGAATAAATATATTTGATTGACCAATACAAGGCTGTCAAACTACCGAGTAACGCCATAATTTCGTCGCGCCCTTTGATATTGGCAACTGCTTCGGTGTGAATCGGATGTGTTACAAAAAGGATAGTCGCGGCTAAAGCCAGAAAATAAGCAGTAATGTTGCTCGTTTCGCCTTTTGGGTTGAATAATTTGAGTAAACACAAGTACAGCACAACTCCTAAAAGTCCGTATAAAAGGACATTTATGAAGTGACTAACAAATGGATTTTTACCAAAAAACTGCCATTCAATCGCAAAAGTTACCAATGACATTGGTCGATAACGACCTCCAGCAACTAAGTTTTTTTCTTTACCAAAAAAGCCCATGAAAGTATCATAACTCAATATCTCAGAGATTCCACTAAAGCCTTTTTTTGTGAATTCATTATCAATAATAACAATCGAATCATCTAGTGTGTAATCATGCGTCAATGTATTGGCATACAAAACAAAGCTTAATGCAAAGATGAGAATTAAGTGTAACTTCTGATTGTTCCAGAAAGTTGTTTTTTCTTGAAGTATATTATTAGACAAAGGTTTTGAAGTTACTTTAGATTGTACTTCTTTCCTTTTTCTATTATTTTTTTGCTTTTTTCTGCTGTTTCCCTGCGGATGGATTTTTCTTTCTTTTGCCATAATTCAGATAAGTTATGAATCAAATTTAGCTAAAATGACTGATTGAAGTACCTTTTTATAAAAATGATAGCATAAAAATAATCAAATCTATTATTTTGGGAGGTAGCTTTCTAACCATCTTAGTTAAAAACTGTTATATTTTCAGCGAAAGCGCGTGAAGTTCCTTAATTTTGGGGTACTATTTTTTATAAAAAATGAATAAATCAAAAGCCTTATAATTATAAGTATCATGAAACCATATTATCTCATTATCATTCTACTTGGTTTTGCTTACAGCTTGACTGCTCAAAAAGTAGAATTTGTAGCAACAGCTAGTAGCCAAAAAGTGATTATGGGAGATTACTTTCAAGTCACTTATACACTCAAAAATGCAGAAGGTCGTAATTTTAAAGCACCAAAATTCAAAGATTTTGATGTTCAAGGGCCAAGCACAGGCTTCAAGCAATATAATATTAATGGTAAAATATCTTCTGAACAGAATTTTATTTATAATTTAATTCCGCGCAAAATAGGGAAGTTCACGCTTCCTGTGGCTTCGATTAAGTTGAATGGAAAAACACTTAAAACGAAACCTATTCGCATAAGAGTTGTCAAAGCAGAAGACCGAAAAATTGACTCCAACGCTGATTTGATTTTGAAAGCAGAGCCTTCTGTATCAGATGCTTATGTTGGTCAGAGCATCCAATTAGATTTTACATTATACGCTAGTGTGAATATTAGCTCTTACAAAATTATGCAGCGTCCAGACATCAAAGGTGTTTATATTAAAGACGTAGATAACTTTGATGTGCCAGCGCAGACAACGACCATTAACGGAAAACCCTATGCTTCCAAATTGATTTATAGATTGATTTTGTATCCGCAACAAGCAGGCGAAATTACAATTGACCCCTTGACGTTACGGGCTGCAATTCAGCAAGGATTTAATCATAAGGCAGTAAGTATTTACTCTAATCCGACTACTATTCAAGTGAAATCATTGCCAACAAGTCCTGATGATTTTTCGGGTGCGGTTGGTACTTTTGAAATGTCCTCTCGTATAAATCGGAATCGAGTGACGACAGATGAGACCGTTATTTTTAATATAGAAATTGATGGAGTCGGCGATATTAAGCGAGTGAATCCGCCAAGTTTGAATCTGGCAAAAGATTCTTTTGAGGTTTACGAACCTAGAATGAATGAAACTTCTCAAGAAAGCAATGGAGAAATTTATTATAAAAAAAGGTTTGAATACTTGATATCTCCTAAGCAAGCAGGCGAATTTGTTTTTCAGCCTACGTTTACTTATTTTGATATTGAAACAAATGATTATAAAACGCTAACCATTCGGGAGCAGCCTTTGACGATTTTGAAAGGAACAGGTGCGGGAACTCAAAAGGAAGACAGACAGAGGAGTTCAAGTGAACTTCGCCCAATTAAGTTGAAAGGAAATTTGCACGGAACGGGATATTTTTATGGTTCTGTGGTATTTTGGATATTGTTGTGTTTACCGTTTTTGGCGTTAGTTGGCTTGTTTTTTTATAAAAATAAATTAACAAAAATCGCAGGAATTGACCCCATTTTAAAGAAAAAACAAAAAGCTAATAAAATTGCTCACGAACGATTGGCAGAAGCAAAAAACTTTTTGAGTGCAAATGATAGTCGTTCTTTTTATGATAATATATCAAAAACACTTTGGGGCTACATTAGCGATAAGCTAAATTTACCAGCTTCTGAGTTTACAAAAGAAAATGTCAAGATGCAATTAACGAATCAAAAGGTTTCGGAAGAAGTTGCTTCACAATTCATAGAAATCATCAAAACGTGCGAAATGGCACTTTTTGCAGGTATGGATAATACGGCTTCTATGCAGAAAACGTATGATAGGACTGCCGAATTGATTGTGAATTTAGAAGAAATGATTAATTAATGGCGCAGCGGGTTGCGAGTTACCAGTTGCGGGTTGGCTACCGCTATTGGTTGCAAAAACAGCGGTAGCCAACTCGAAACCCGCAACTCGAAACTCGAAACTCGAAACTAGATGAACACTTTACTTATTTTTATAAAAAACCCGATGTTAGGAAAGGCAAAAACGCGCCTTGCTGCAACGGTAGGAGATGAGCGCGCATTAGCAATTTATAAAGAATTGCTTTGGCATACCCGCAAAATTGCGACTCAAGTCGATGCGAATCGCTTACTTTTTTATAGTCATTTTATTGATAAAAAAGATGAATGGTTAGGGGAGAATTTTCAAAAACACCTGCAAATTGATGGTGACTTAGGTCAAAAAATGGCAGCAGGATTTCAAATAGCTTTTGATAAAAAGGCTTCTAAAACGCTTATAATGGGGAGTGATTGTGCTTCCTTGACGCCAGAAATAGTGTATCAAGCTTTTGAAGCATTAGATAATGATGATTTTGTGATTGGGCCAGCGGATGATGGTGGTTATTATTTGATAGGAATGAAGGTTTTTTCACCAACGATTTTTGAAAATATTGATTGGAGTACAGCATCTGTCTTTCCTCAAACGGTCGAAGCTATCCAAAAGCTCAATCAAACTTATGCCACTTTGCCAACGCTTTCGGATATTGACTTTGAAGAAGATTGGGCAACACATGGTTGGGATTTTTGAGGACGGATGCTCTTCGCTGACGAGGCTAGTTAATAATCTTCAAAGAACAATATAATTTATGGCAGACAAATACATTTCTAAAGAAAAAGCCTTAGACAAATTACAGCGATATTGCGTTTATCAAGACCGTTGTCATCAAGAGGTGCGTTCCAAATTGTATGATTTGGGGATTCGAGGTTATGATTTGGAGGATATAATGGCATCTTTGATTGAAGATAAATTTTTGGATGAAGAACGATACGCTCGGTCTTACGTTCGGGGAAAATTCAGAATCAAAAAATGGGGTAGAAATAAAATTAAGTCGGAATTATATAGTAAGAAGTTGTCAGCTTATTGTCTTAAAAAAGGCTTTGAAGAGATTGATGAGGAAGAGTATTGGGATACATTGAAAGAAGTTTTGACCAAAAAAAATGGAATACTTCGGGAAGTAAACATTTATAAAAGAAAACAAAAGCTCGCATTATATGCGATTGGTCGTGGTTTTGAAAGTTATTTAGTTTGGGAAGTCATCAATGAAATGGTAACAAAATAGCTTTGATTTCCGTTATTGTTTATAGTGAAAAAAAACATATATAGATAATTTGTTGCTATTAGTAGAAATGATTTTTACTTTTAAATACTTTATGCAACCTTTCACAAAAAAAAGATTCAAGCAAAAAAACACTCTCAAAAGTGCTTTGTATTGATTTTTTAACGCTTAAATTTTCATGCTATGACACAAGTGACTCATCAGGTGAGATTAGAAAAACTCGAAAGGAAAAAAAATATAACACCAGAAGAATTAAAAAAAGAGCATATTGATAAAAACTGCCCTGTTATTCTGACGGATTTTATGACAGATTGGGATGCGACAAAAAAATGGAATTTTGAATACTTAAAAGCTACTCATGGTAACATTCAAGTACCACTTTATTCGCCTGCTTATTCTACTCCAGGGAAAGGGTATATGCAGCCAACTTGCCATAAGTCATTAGCGGAGTATATTGATTTGATACAGGAAGGCCCAACAGATTTGAGAATGTTTTTATTTAATATTTTTCAAAAATGCCCTGAAATGCTCAGTGAGGTAGGAAAACCAACTTTGATGACAGGTTTTTTGAAAAGTTTTCCATTCATGTTTTTTGGAGGGCAGGGGTCAGAAGTGAAGTTGCATTACGATGTTGATCATTCTTGTGTTTTCCTCAATCAGTTTGAAGGCACAAAGAAAATTATTTTATTTGCACCAGACCAATCAAAATACCTTTATAATCATCCTTATACTGTAAAAAGTCACATCAATCCACTAAAACCTGATTTTGACCGTTTTCCTGCTTTTGCAAACGCACAAGGCTATGAATGTGATTTACATCCAGGCGAAACCCTATTTATGCCGAGAATTTTTTGGCACTATGTATATTATACTACGGCAGGATTTTCTTTATCATTACGAGCTAATCCTTCTATTATAACTCAAATGAAAGGTGTTTTGAGTGTAGCACAACATTTTATTGTGGATAAAGGAATGAATAAACTATTAGGCGAAAGATGGTATAAACTGAAAGAAAACTTAGCAGACAAACGGGCAATGAATTGACACTTATTGGATTGAGAATAACCACAGGAATGTCAGTTTTTGTTATAAACTGTTAGCTTTTTGTTAAATAGAAGTCTTTTGGGCTTAGCTTTGATTTTTGAACTTTGATTTGTCTGAAAATACCTCTATATTAATATTAGTTAATAAGAGAAACCATTGGAATAGTTTGTTTGATTAAAAAGGAAGTTGAGTGCTTGCAGTAATATACTGTAAGCACTTATTTTTTTGCCCTTTAGTGAAGAAACAATAGCTGTTTAAATGGGTAAGTTATTTTTTGGACGTTATTTGCTTTTTTTGACATAAAAAAAGTCCGCTAATTAGATTAGCGAACTCATTTGTTTGTTTGTTTGTTTACTTGTTTGGATTTTTTTTAGAATCTAAAATCTTGAATTTTTGATTGTGCCACCTTTTTTTCATCAAAAGAAAACGCTGTTTGGTTAATCGTTTTATTCTTTTCGATGTTTTTAACATTAATTAAATAACTTGTTTCAGATGTTTCAGAAGCTTCAATTTTAGAGATAGTGTAATTTGATTTATTAATATTAACAGTTATCTTTTGATATGGACAATTTTCATTATAAGAAGTAAATTGAAGTACATAATCGTTTCCTTCACTTCTCAAAAACTCTACAACACAGTACTTTTGATACTTTTGTAATAATAAAGCAGGATAACAAAAGAGGTTTTGGTCATTCGCGGTTGCATTAGTTATTTGAAGGCTATTATCACCTTTCAAATAGATCCAGAGCGTTTTACCATTCGAAATAATACTTTCATCTCTTGTTTCTAACTTATATTGCTCACCTTTTACAGAAGCTTTACCTGATTTTTTATAGGAGAAATCACCATCTTTAATAGTGATATCAATATTCATTTTTAATGAAGAGTAAGAAGCGTAACTTTTATACACTTTACTTAGAACTTTGATAGCCTGAGCATCAGAAAGTTCTTTTTGTCCATTGGTCGTTTTAGGATTGTTGTCATTCAAATTAATTGTTGGAGCATTATAAACTTTTCCAACAAAAAAGGTAAATATTATAATTACAAAGATTCTTGATTTCATTTTAGTGCTACAATTAGATGTTAATAGTTGTATTTCAAAAACGTTAGTATTGTTGGCGTAGCTTACTTTTTTCTATTATTTTATGCTTACTTGTTTGATTTTCTTTAATTCAAAAGTCATTCCAAATTATAAATTGATGTCACAATTTGAAATATTTTTTTTTTTAGAATGAAAAGTAAAAGTGTGTTATTCCATTTTTGTTTGTTCGTTTTATATTATACTTTCAAATGATATGCCAACTTTATTTTGATTCCAAATTTTAAATTGAATTTGTTAATTTTTGATATATAATAGATTGATTTTTATTGAGTTGTATTTTTGCTGAAATGAGCCTAAAATGAAATGAGAATAATATGTAAATCAGATGACTTTAAAGTATCATTTTGGAATAAGGAAGAATAGTCGAAAAGCCTTTTTGGGTAAAGTATTCTTTAGTAAATTTAAAATTGGTGTCACTAGAAACTAGTATAAAATCTCCGCCCCAAGCACCGAGTGATTTAATTTCTCCATAAGTATAGTCTTTAAAAAATAGGTCTTTGGCTCTAGGAAGTTCTATAATATTAGCTACAATTTGTTCATGTTCAAAAATGATTTTGTTAAAAGATGCAATATCATTGACCTCCAGAAATGCTTTCGTTAAATCATTAATAGTAGAAATAGGTAGCTGTTGAAGTGCCGACTTTTCGCGATAACGCGCAATGCCTTCACGACTATTTTGTTTTTTACCAAGATGAACAAAATAGAGTTGATTAGAAAAAATAGGCTTGAAATCAACGATTTGAACCTTCGGGGTTTGCTGTTTGATTTGATACAACAAAGGTGCGTCCGTCATTCCACAAGCAATATCATAGCCAGAGCCTTTCATGCTATTAAATAACAATTGAAAGGCATCGACTTTTGCCCATTTGGCGATTGTACAAACCAAAGTTGAGCTACTACCCAAGCCCCAGTCTTGCTGAAATTCTAAGCGAGTCGTGATTTTTAAACCATTTTCAATCAAAAAATTACTGTTCTCAGATTTAGCGTATTGAAGCATTTTCATCAAACGAATGGCTACAGCTTCATCGGTTTGATAAGATATAGCTAATGTATTTGCATCAAAACGGCATTCAAACCAAACGCTACCGTCTATCAATTGACTTTGCCAATGAATGTCATTTGTATTCGATTTCTCAACTTGTAATGTTTGCCCTTTTTGAGTCGGAACAGCGAGTGCGGTTGCACCATCTAAGACAAAATACTCACCTGAAATCAATAATTTACCGTTAGCGCGGAAAGTTTGCATAGGTTTTTTTAATTAAAAATTATCAATTAAAAATTAATAATTGGCTTAGTGAAGAAAAATAAATAACTAGCACCATTCTACTTTTTCTTTGTTCTATTTAAAAGCACTAAAAAAATGAACC
>CAKZLT010000037.1 GCA_937127195.1 uncultured Saprospiraceae bacterium | reverse complement strand
CTTAGCGATGCTAGGACTGTGTTTTTTGCCTCGTCTAAATAAAAAATAATGCCATTCTTTGTGGTAGTTTATTTATTGCCTACTCCCTAATCCAAACATTATATGCACGAATATCTATATTTGTTTAAAGACTTGTATTGATAAACAAAAAAATATGAAATTGAGACTAATCTATTGTTTACTCTTATTATTGTGCTGTTTTGGCAATACCATACAAGCCCAAAACATATCTCAGCAAGACTATGAAGAGCTAGTTGACGAAATTATATGTGAATTCACGACTCTTTCTCTCAAAGAACAAAAAGGACAAATACACTATAAGACATTTCAGACAGAAATTGTCAATCAGCGTTTTTGTAATTACTACAAAATCAGACCTTTTTTGCGTGATAGAACGCCCATTCCGACCAAAACACTCGAAATCGTCAATATTCTACACAACGAATACAAAAGTGGTTATGACCAAAGCAAGAGTAATAATCAGCATTATTTGACGCTGATAAATATTTTTGATGAAGAAAAAATACAAGTCTTTGCCGAAAATCATCCAACATCTTACCCTGGATTCAAGACGGATTTGGAAGGATATATCCGTGAAGTACTTAATTTGGATATTAATGTAGAGCCAGATGTTATAGCTATTACTAGTGAAGAAGATTTAGATACTACAACAGAAGCAGTAGCAGAGCGAGAAATTATTCAGCCAACAGTCAGTATTCCAGAGCCTTATTCAACGAATTCTAATTCTAGTCAGTGGTTATTTTGGGGCTTGTTGTTGATATTATTAGCTATAATAGCTTATTTTATTTATGGCTTTTTGATGAAAAATAAAGGTCGAAAAACGAACTACGCTGCGACAAATACTGATAGTTCTAATAAAGGAAGTGCTTTACAGAACAAAGTAGATGAGCAAAAAGAAAAGTTAGAAGGTCTAATGGGCGAAGTAGAAAATTTACATAATCAGTTGAATAAATTCGCTGAAAGGTCGCCAGATGATTTCAAAGCATATAAAGAAAAACAAGAACCAGCTCAAGAAGAATCAGAAGAATCAAAAGAAGAGGAAGAAGGAGAAAAGGAGGTTGTTACAGAACTAATTGAAGAAGAAGAAACACCTGTAACAACACTTTCGGACGAAATTCCAGATTTGACAAATGTCAAATTCAGAGTGCGACCAGAGCATTTTTATATGCCTGCCCCTAATGCAGAAGGTTCTTTTGAAACCAATACTTGGAAATCAAATTTTGAGGCATCGGAGTCGGTTTATTCCTTTGAAATGATAGGAGCAACAGAGGCTAAATTTCATTTTTATGATAATGAAAATGCTGTGCTACGTGCATTTAATGACCAGGATAAATATATATACCCTGTTTGTAAACCCCTAAATGAATACAATGAAGGTGCTACAAAGATTATTACACAAGTGCCAGGAATTGTATTTAAAGATGGTGATGAATGGAAATTGAAAGAGAAAGCTTTAATCTATTTTGAATAGAAAAGTTCTTTTTAGAAAGCCTTTGTAAGCGACACCGTTTACAAAGGCTTTTTTTATAAAAAAATAAAACCTTTAAGTACAAAAAGTGATAAATGAACTTGATAACTAAGAGAAGTTCATAATTTTTCAGAACTTCGCACCAATATTTAAAAAAGAGAATAAAAACACTTTGAAGTGCATCTTCTTTAAATAGAATTATTCAAAATCTAAGATTTCGCACAAATGAAAAGAGTTATATTATATATAATACTCGGAATATTATTAGTCGGTGGATATTTTGCATTTAATATCTACCAAAAGGTTTTTACCCCAAATGTCAATAGCGATTTACCCAATAATGGATACGTATTCATTCCTACGAATTCATCTTTTGAAGAAGTGATGGAACAGTTCAAAGAACAAGGAATCGTCAAAAACTTATCTAGTTTTGAATGGACTGCAAAGCAAATGAGTTATGCCAAAAATCCAATGCGTGCAGGGCGTTATAAAATAGAACCAAATTGGAGTAATCGAACTTTAGTTTCACATTTGAGAGGCGGTGTACAGGCTCCTGTCCGAATGGCAATTCATAACAAATGGGCGATTGAAGACGTAGCGGGATTATTGGCGAGTCAATTGGAAGCAGATTCTTTAGATTTTGTAAAGGTGTTTTTGGATGAAGATTTTTTAGCAGAGTTTGATTTGAAAAAGGAAACCGCAATGACGGCTTTTATCCCTGACACTTACGATTTTTATTGGAATACAACTCCTAAAAAGGTGTTTTCTAAAATGATTAGCTATCGAGATAAGTTCTGGAATGAAGAACGTTTGGCGAAAGCAAAAAAACTCGGACTAACCAAAGAAGAAGTCTATACTATGGCTTCGATTGTAGAAAAAGAAACGAATAAAAACGACGAAAAAGACCGCGTTGCTGGAGTTTATTACAATCGTTACCGCAAAGGAATGCGTTTAGAAGCCGATCCAACTGCGAAGTTCGCTTCTGGAAATTACAAGTTAAGCCGTATTTTATATAGTCACTTGGAGATTGATTCGCCTTATAATACTTATATATACGCTGGTTTACCTCCTGGCCCGATTTATATGTCTTCGCAATCTAGCATCGAAAAAACCTTGAACTTGGAGCATCACGATTATATTTATTTTTGCGCCAAGCCAGGCGGAACAGGTTATCATGCTTTCGCAAAAAGTTATAGACAGCATCTTAATAATGCTGCTAAATATCACGCTTATTCGCGTTTACAACGTCAGAAAAAAAGAAATAATAAATAGTTTTTTTGAGAGAAGAGAAAAAGAGACCGCGCTACGCGCTTAGAGAAAAGAGATGCTTTTATAAGTGGTATCTTTTCAGGTATGACTCTTTTGAAAAATATAGATTAAAAGGGGCGTTTTTAAAGGAGTCTCTTTTCTCTAAGTGCGTAACACGGTCTTTTCTTCTCTGTTCTAAATATATATAATATGAATGTAGCAGCAGAAGTTGCCAAACAGTTATTAGAAGTAGAAGCCGTATTGTTAAGTCCATTGCAGCCATTTTTATGGACTTCGGGTATTCAGTCGCCTATTTATTGTGATAATAGGAAGGTACTTTCATATCCTAAAGCCAGAACGATAGTGAAAGATGCTTTAGCAGCAGAAGCAAAAGCTGCTTTTGGTGATTTTGATATGGTTGCTGGAGTGGCTACGGCAGGTATTCCGCACGGTGCTTTGGTTGCTGATGCGTTGGGTTTACCTTATGTTTATGTACGCAGTCGTTCAAAAGTACACGGCCTAAAAAATTTGGTTGAAGGACATTTGGTTGGAAACGAAAAGGTATTGGTAGTTGAAGATTTGATTTCGACAGGCGGAAGTGCCATTCGTGTAGTAGAAGCTTTACGCGAACGCGGTTGCGAAGTGGCTGGAACAATTGCTATTTTTAATTATGGTTTCGAAAAGGCGAAATTAGCATTCGAAAAGGCAAATTGTCCTTATACTACTTTAAGTAATTACCACGTTTTATTGGAAGAAGCGCTCAAAATGAAATATATTCGTGAAGAAGATATGGATATTTTGAAAAAGTGGCGCGAAAATCCAGAAGCTTGGTCGCCAGCAGTGTAGTTTTCTAGTTTCTGGATACTGGTTTCTAGTTTCTGCTACCGCTGTTAGCGTAAAACAGCGGTAGCAGAAACCAGAATCAATTAACCAAAATATATGCTATCAACATTGACGATTATAGTTTTGTGGTGGAGTTTGTATTTTTTGTTATTTGGAATAGCAAAAAAGCTGGTCAATACTGCAACTGAACGTCAACAGATAGAAATTTTTTCCTCTCCTTACGGCTTCATTCCTAATAAACGCCGACCTAAAAAATGGGAAACCATTTACTTTATTATTGGTTTGTTATCCATTCCATTAATGACAACTGTTTTTCTTAGAGGCTTTTCTATACTTCAAAATAAGTTATTTGTAGAAGCTGAAGATGCTCTAATTAGCCCTTCTTTATGGATTATTCCTAGTTTATTTATAGGAATTTTTATAAGTGGTATTTTCTTAATAATAGGTTCAAAAAAAGGATTAACACCAGATAATTATTGGAAACGACAACCTTCACTTCGTAAAATAACTGAACTCAAAAACAAGTTAAAATTACTACTCAAATGGCTGAATCTATTAGCTTTTGTTAGCTTAATGACAGGAATGTTCAATTTTATTAAAATCACCTCGACAAGTATAGAAGCTCAATCGTTCCTTTTTACAAAAGAAAAAAACATCCCATTTTATAAGATAAAGCGTGCCGTTTTATACATGAAAGAAGCCAATCAACACAATGTAAGAGGTCGTAATAAAAAGACTTATAAGCCATGTTTTGCACTGATGTTAGAGAATGAATCAATCATTCAACTGTTAAATAATCGCTTTTATGATTCAAGACAAACCATTTTGTTGAAAGAGGTCTTGTTAAGATTACATGAAAGTGAAATTCCAATTGAAATCAAAAAAATAGGTATTTATGAAGCATCACTTCATCGAGATTTTTTTGAAAAAAAACGCTACAAACAAATAGTGAGTTTATTTGATTACGCTAGAACGGTACAAGAAAAAAGACATGAATCTATCAAATTAGGCGAACCGTTTGAATTGGAGGAAATTGTTTATCAAATTGATTCGACTTCAACAGATTATGGAGAAGGTTTTTATACGCCAACAAAGAACAATCGTTTTGAAAGAGTGTATTTGACTATTCAGAATAACTCGTTAGATACCTTTATTTTTGTGAGAATGAATACAAGTGTTATTGATGAAAATTATAATGAGTATTCTACAAGTCTTTGGGGAAAAGAGCGTAGTCAAGAACGTTTCAATAGTTACATCCCGCCTCAAAAAACACATTCGGGCTACGTTTTGTTTGATGTTCCCAATACTTCTCAGTACTTAAAAATGCGCTATCAAGAAGGATTTATTGATAAAAAAATTATTTATTTTGATTTGGAATAGTTAGTGACTGATGTTACGCAAGATTTTAAAGTCTTGCGTAACGTGAGTTAGTATTATATGTTTCAATACCATTTTTCTTCAAAATGAAGTGTATCTATTTGCCCATTTTGGATAGTGATTATTGTGGTATGTAATGCGTTAGCTGTTCCATTATGCCACAATCGGACGAATTTATAATCATTAATTCCATCGTTATTATAATCGATTAAATCAATTTCGGGCGTATTAATTTTAAAAAGCGTTTTTAGATTAGAAGGTGTCAATTTACCATTTTCATAGTTATCATACATTGCATAAATTTTGAATTCAAAAGCATCATTTATAAATTCTTTCTTTTCATTGTCATAGAATAAAGCTTTACTGTAAAGTACGCTAGAAGGATAATATTTGAGCAAGACTAAGAAAACAGTATATCTTTCGTCATATAATCGAATGGTATTTATATAAATATCCTTATTGGTAAATAAATGCAAACTATCCAATGAAGTAGTTTCTTTAAAATCTATTATTGTTTGACTAATTTCTGATAATATAGCATCGTTTACATGAAATGTTTCTTCTGATAGAAGGTTAATTTCTTCTAGTTTTAATGGAAATGGTAAGTCAATGGTAGAAATATCTAGTGTACTTTTGTCATTGACTTTTTGAGATTGATTACAACTGAAAAAAAGAACTGTGGAGAAAAGTACTAGAAATAGCTTCATTTATAATTTTTTCAAGATTTAATTTAGAATAAAGTCTAATAGCCACGAATGCACTAATTTTTTATTAGTGCATTCGTGACAAAATTAATTCATAGTTCTATTCAGGCAAAAGCAACACCCTAAAAGTATCAAGACCAATGTTGGTTTTTATTTTTAAAAAATAAGCACCTTTGGCGTGATGTCCAATATCAATTTGGTCATTTGGATTTTTTCGACCGAACTTCTGAACGACACGCCCGTTGGCATCAATCAATTCCATCCATTCAATCTCATTAATATCAGCTTCTAATTTGGATTTGATATTGACGATTCCTTTTGTTGGATTTGGAAAGATAGTTAAGTTTTTTTCCTCTTTATCTACCGTATTGACGGTATGAATAATCGTAATATGCGACATCATATTATCAATCATCCAGCCATTTTGTAGCGTATTAGTAGAGTCAGATTCAAAAGTAAATCGAAAGAGCAGCGTATCTGTAAAGTTAATCATACTTGCATCAAAGCACAACCAAATATCTTTCCATGCAGTATCTGTTCCTGTAAAAGCAGGCGTTCCATTCGTTAAAGAATCCGCATTGGCAGCATCAAATCCATAAAAATTATAAACATAAGGACTATTAAAAGCATTGTACCAAGTTGTGGTATCATTGAGTGAAAATTCAATAATTCCTCCATCTTTCTGAAAATCCATATCTAACTTTTGCATCCATTGAAGAGCTAAAATTCCAAATCCCCAATTTTGTTGGTCGATATAAAATTCAAAAACCGAACTATTATTATTCGGATAAGATTTCAAAGTATCTGTAACCAAGGCATTCGGAGTGGAAGCGGCTTGCGTAAAAATGCTTTTTTGTGGCGCACCAACTTGCCAAACATTGTCAGGCGTGTTTTGTATAGTATAAATAATAGAATAATATGGAATAGTGTCGGCTCCGTCGAAATACTGTGTAAATTGCTGGGCATGAACGCCAACGCTCATGCAAATGAATAATACAGGTAAAAAATGTTTCATAAAATTGTTTTGAACACCATCAAAGTAAGTTTATCCTAACTCTTAAAGGAAATTAGAATAATTAGAAAGAATAAAATGGCAAAAACAATACTTTAAAAAAGGAATAAAAGGCTTTTATGATGTTTAATGAGTAAATAATAAATTAATAATTAACAATGACATAAAACGCTAATTGATTATTATAATTTGCGTTTTTTATAAAAATTAACTTTGAATATTGGCATTTATTCAAAGCATTATCAAGATAGAAAATAAGAATGTAAAAAACAAATGGCAAAATATTTTTAAGAAAGAAATGCTAAATTCTGAAAGAGAGTAAATGTAAAAAAGAAAATTAAATTACTTTTTTATCAAATTTTTATCTAAATACCGAATTTATCAAAGAACGTTTTTACTTTTGCACCTTAAATCAAGCAGAAAGTAATGATTAACATTTCAAATGTTTTTGTAAAATACGGCGACAGAGTACTATTAGATTATGTGAACTTTGTAATCGGAGTGAGAGATAGAACTGGTTTAGTTGGTCGAAATGGTGCAGGAAAATCGACAATTCTCAAAATCATAGCAGGTCATAATGCACCGCATGATGGGAAAGTATCACGACCAAATGGTACTACAATGGGTTTTTTACATCAAGATATGGAATTACCGAAAGGTAAAACTGTAATGGAAGAAGCTATGACAGCTTTTGACCGCCTCAAAAAACTGGAGCAACGTATCAACGATATTAATGATGAATTAGGTATTCGAACAGATTATGAGTCGGAGTCTTATTCTGAAATATTAGTCGAATTATCGGAAGCAACCGAAGAGTTTAATATACTTGGAGGAACGTCGATGGAAGCTGAAGTTGAGAAAATTCTCTCTGGTCTTGGTTTTAAGTCGTCTGATATGGATCGATTGACCGATGAGTTTAGTGGAGGTTGGCAGATGCGTATTGAATTAGCTAAAATGCTTTTGCAACGCCCCGATTACCTTTTGCTGGATGAGCCTACGAATCACTTGGATATCGAGTCGATTTTGTGGTTAGAAAACTTCTTAAAAACGTACGAAGGAGCGGTTATTGTGATTTCTCACGATAAGATGTTTTTGGATAATGTAACGAAGAGAACAGTAGAAATTGAACTTGGAAAGATATATGATTACAAAGCTAACTATACCAAGTTTAAAATATTACAAGCAGAAAGAAGAGAGTTGCAAGCTGCCGCTTATGGTAATCAACAGAAGCAAATAGAACAAACAGAACGCTTAATCGAGAAATTTAGAGCGAAGGCGAGTAAAGCCAAAATGGCGCAATCGTTGATTAAGCAGCTAGAGAAAATGGATAGAATTGAGATGGATTCGGCAGATAACTCTACGATGAAATTACGCTTCTTACCTTCTCCTCGTTCGGGGCAAATTGTAGTAGATGTTAAGGCGTTAGTCAAAAAATACGGCGATTTGACCGTATTGAGTGATACAGGCTTTGAGTTAGAGCGTGAACAACGAATTGCTTTTGTTGGTCAAAATGGACAAGGAAAAACAACACTTTCAAAAATTATTGCTGGAGTAGAAACACATTCAGGAGGAACGGTGACGCTTGGTCATAATGTCAAAATTGGCTATTATGCTCAGAATCAAGCAGAGGCACTTGCACCAAAAGAAACAGTTTTGCAAACGGTAGAACAGGTTGCTCCACCAGAATTAAGAACAAGAGTACGTTCTATTTTGGGTAGTTTTATGTTTCGTGGAGAAGACGTAGAAAAGAAAGTAGGCGTTTTATCGGGAGGAGAGCGCGCACGATTAGCATTAGCGTGTTTATTACTTCGTCCTGTTAATTTATTGATTCTGGATGAGCCTACGAATCACTTGGATATTCCATCCAAAGATGTTCTTAAAAATGCTTTATTAGCCTATGATGGTGCATTGATAGTGGTATCTCACGATAGAGATTTCTTAGAAGGTTTGACAGATAGAACCTTAGAGTTTCGTGATAAAAAGCTATTCAATTATATTGGCGACGTTAAAGGATTTTTAGAAAAAAGACAACTCGATAATATGCGAGAGGTCGAATTGCGCCAAAAGAAAACACAAGCTAAAAAGGCAACAGAACGAGCTAATTCTTCTAAAAGAAGCTTTGAAGAGCAAAAGGAATTTGATAAAAAAAGAAAGAAATTAGAACGAAAGGTTCAAAATTCTGAACGTAATATAGATCGATTAGAAGGCGAAATCGAAAAGTTTGAATTGAAAATGGCAGATGCTAATTTTTATTCTAAACCTGATTCCGATAAGCAAATTGAGAAATATAAACAAAAGAAAAATGACTTGGAGCGAACCATGGAGACTTGGGAAACTGCACAAATGGAACTCGAAGAATTTATGGAGAGTTAATTGAAATTAATAATTGAAAAATGGACAATTGACAACGACTTTTATAAGTCCAATCAATTGTCCATTTTTTGTTACTATTCAATTGAGTTTAGTAACATCCAAAAAATAACTCAATAAATGACGAAGTTATTTTTTCTCTGTTACTAAGCCCGAATACAAATTTCCAAATTAGATAAATCATCAATCAAAACATTGCCCTTGTAAGGTTTTTTTCCTACATAGTAAGCCTCTATTGTTAAATATTTTATGGTCTTAGAAGGCGCAAATATGAATTTATATTTTTTCCAATCAGTGTGATTAATAGCTTTGGTTTCTCCTAGTAATTCGCTTTTATCACATTTGGAACTTCCGCCCCAAATTCGTATTTTGACAGGTTGATTATATCCCGAATAGCCCATCGCTTTAGATAAAGATAGACTAAATCGGTAACATGATGCAGGTTTCAAAGGTCGCTTGAGCGTCTGCCCTAAGTATTCCCAAGTGTTGTCAGAGCGTACCGTCAGCCCGATAAAATGCTCTCCATCAGCAGCTTTACTACTCACTCCCCATGCGCCAGGTTGAATATCTGGAGTAGAATATTTGCCGCAAGCATCCCAACCTCTCGGATGAATCGCCTCTTCGGGTTGATGCTCGAAGGAAGGGTTGGTTAATGGGATTTCAGCTTTCCAGAATGGAATTGCAAATATAATAGTTGTTATAATCCAATAGTTTGACATGATGTTCGTTTGTAGCGTTTGATTGTACTATTTGAAGTTTTATAAACTAACTTTGTAGCTTATAAATTGTTTTATTTTAAATATATGACGCTCTATTAAAACGAAAGATACAATGTAATTCGCATTTATTAAGGTTAAATATTTTATAAAGTTTAATAAGTTTTTTGTGAATACTTATGTTTTGCCCTTTTTTAAGGCTTTTATAAAAGTAGCGAAACAGTTGTTCTTAATGACTTTCAATTTTAAAAAAACAGGTTTTAAGAAAAAAATTAAAAACGAATGAAAAAACAACTATACCTTATTCGGCACGCTAAATCAAGTTGGTCAAGTTTAGACTTGAAAGATATAAAAAGACCATTAAACGAGCGTGGAAAAAGAGATGCACCTTTGATGGGTGGACTACTGAAAGCGCGAGGAATTGCGCCTGATGCGATTATTTCGAGTCCTGCGATACGCGCAATTACTACTGCTAGAGTGATTGGAGATGTGCTGGAAATAAAGGAAAGCGCGATTTATCAAGAAGCAAAAATATACGAAGCAACAGTAAGTGAAATGCTAGAAGTGATTGGAAGTATACCTGACGACTTTGATAGTGTTTTGATGTTTGGTCATAATCCTGCTTTTACTTATTTAGCGAATTATTTTGGCCAAAGGTTAGATAATTTGCCAACTTGCGGAATAATTAGTTTAGAAACAACTGCCAAAAGTTGGGCAGATGTAACGGAACATAATACCGAAGTTATTCGAGTTGATTATCCTAAAATGCACTTTTAATTTTTTTGTGATTGGGAAGATACTGAACCAAAAGCACGTTTACTAAACTTCAAAAGTTTAGTAAACGTGCTTTTGGTTCAATAAAGAAAAGAGGCTATTTTTTTTAAAAAAACGTATCCAATATCAAAAAACCAACGAATTGCCCCATTAGTCCAATAACATAGCCACCGTAAATGTCAGCGGGTTCTTCCGAACGTAGTGCCAATCGTGCTGTTCCTAATGCACCAGCTAATAAGAAAACACCTTGCAAAACGCGCCCCAAATAAAGACCTTCTATACTTACCCAATTCATTAAAACCAAACCTATCAATGTACCAGCGCCAACGGTATAGATACTTATTTTTGAAAAGTTATTAATAAAAAATGCAATAAACAAAGCAACCGTAGCACCCAAAACGAAAGTTTTGAAAGTGTCAGGTAATTGAGGATTACTATTAATATTAAAGAAAATCCAAAGATAAAACACGCCAGTAGCGATATAAGGACCAATTCTTTCCTGTTTGTCCTTCATTTCGAGCGTCTCAAGCATTCCCAAAAACTTCATCATCAAAATAGATAGCCCAGGAAGTAAAGCCGTCGAAAAGAAAATTCTAATCAAAACTAAGTCATAAGTTTGAATAGCGATTTTGAAAGATGGACTTCCAAAATTGAAAGGGTCAACCCACATCAGAAAAATCAACGAATAGCTGACTAACAAAAGAGGATGTAATAAGACAGATATTATATATGCTGGAATTTTTTGTATATTCATTGATTATTTTTTGTCCCACAAAAGTAATGATATAAACGTCAGATTTAAAAATAACGTTAAGAAAGTTTCTAGATTGAATAGGAATTATATTATCTAAAAATTCAATTACAACGAATTGGTGAAATGAAGAAATATCCATTTAAAAATTTAGTGTTAAAAGGAGGAGGTATTAGAGGAATTGCTTACTTAGGCGCATTAAAAGTACTATATGATAAAGGCGTTATGCCACAAATCGAAAAAGTTGCAGGTTCTTCTGCGGGAGCAATCAGTGCATTGGTCGTCGCATTGAATCTTACCTATGAAGAGACAGTAGAAACGGCGAATAGTTTTGATTTTAAGCAAGTGCCAGGCACGCCATCGTTTTTTGAAACAAGAGATGTCAATGATGAAGAATACTACGATGAAGAAGCTATTCCGAGAGGATTATTGAATACCTTTCGTAATCTTGGAGCTTCTGTCAATGAGATTAAATTTTTGTTTTCGGCACTCGGTATGCATACTTCTGAGTATGCTTATAATTGGTTCGGCGACCAAGTAATGCGTGTTGCAGGCAAGCGTGATGCGACTTTTAGGGAGTTTGTAGATGCAGGAGGAAAGGATTTATACATCACAGTTACAAATATTTCTAATCAAACTTCTCATATTTGTTCGGCGCATACTACGCCTGATTTGGAAGTGGCAGAGGCAGTGAGAACCTCCATGTCTATCCCGATTTATTTTGAAAGTATCGCTTTTGATAATATCTATTTCAAGGGATATTTTGGAGATGGTGGCGTGATGAATAATTATCCGATTAATCTGTTTGACGAAGGATTATATGCAAATGAAGATACTTTGGGTTTCTTTTTGTATGAAGAAACGAAGTTGCAATCCTTCCCAACGGAGTATGGGTTGAAGAGATTAACAATAGATTTGATTAATTCGTTATTGTGTGCA
>CAKZLT010000036.1 GCA_937127195.1 uncultured Saprospiraceae bacterium | reverse complement strand
TTGGTGACGCACCTAAAGGCGCTTTTATTTTATTTGTAACTTTTATTCTACAAACAGTGTCGCAGCTCTGCTGCTATGAATATGTTCTTTAGCAGCAGAGCTGCGACACTGTTTGTAGTAATTTTGTGATTAAAAGAGTAAAAGCGCCTTTAGGTGCGTCACTACAATCCGTTATAATCAGTAAACTTTGCGTAACATGAATTAATAGACCGAATTTTTTTAAACCTTCCTGAAACAAGAAAGCCTACAAGACTTGAAAGTGCAACCTGAAGTTTATTCTATTCCATTATATATTTTTCATAACGAAGTATTAGCCATTATTGAAGCATTGAAGAGCTATTTTTTATTATAAGCAAAAAACTAAATTACACCCAAAAAATAATTCACCAAATAATGAAGTTATTTTTTCTCTGTTACTAAATGGCAAATCGAGTTTGAGGAAATTCATAAGTACTCGAACATCTAACCTAGAATGTCGGAATAGTTTTTGACCTTTAAGGGAAACAAAAGATTAACTTTTTAATAAAAAACTTAACCAAATAATTTCATATATTTGATAGGTAACTCAAAACGTGCTTTTTTGCAAAAAGCAATTACTAGTTAGAGTAAAACGAAATGAGATTAGAACAAATAGATATTGGGAATGAACTTAGAACCAAGTTTTGTTAAATATAAATTTAGAGAATTAAAAGTCTATTCTTCTACGGAATGGCTTGCAGATAATAAAAAGAAGTATCGCCAAGTATTTGACCGATACGATTCTAGTTATGTCTATGCGGAATTGTCTTTTCATAATAAATTATTCGATATAGATGATTGGGATATTAATGTCGTTTTGAAGTGCTTTTCTTTAAAAAAAGGAAGAAAAGAACTTTGCGCATTACCATTCAAAAGACGCGTGAGTAAATATGATAGCGTCATGTATATTAGAGAAGGTTGGGGTAATAAAAAAATGGGCTCTTTCTGGAAAAAAGGCGCATATTACTGGGAAGCATGGGTTGAAGAGACAAAGGTCGCGACGAAGTATTTTTATATTGAAGATGCTGGCGTAGCGAATGACCATTTGGAATTGACAACGAACTCCAATCCTTATATCAGAGTTCGTTCGTTGAAATTGTATGAAGGCTCTTATGATGATATTCCATTATTAGACAGAACTTACTATAAAACTTTTAGCTGCGAAGAGACACAGTATATCTATGCTGAAATTGCTTTAGATAACCTCTTGATTGGTAAAAGCTGGCAATGTGAAATTTTCGTGAAGTTTTATAATAATGCTAGAGAACTTAAAGGTGAAGTCGTTCGATTACACCGCGTGGAGAAGACTGATGAAGTCATTCAAATAACAGCAGGCTGGGGCTCTAATGTCAAAGGATGTTGGCGTGCAGATGATTATACAGCAGAAATTATCTTTATGGATAAGGTGTTGGCTATTGTTCCTTTTGATGTAGCTGATTTTCATGAAGAAGGGATTCCTGGCGTACTTATGCCGAACCAACAAGCCCCTATTCAGTTGGCGGTAGATGATGACCCGAGTGTTACTTTTGAAAATGTAATGACTGAGTTGGATGCAATGATTGGTTTGAATAGCATCAAAAAGCAAGTTCGTAATCACGCTCAATATATTCAATTTTTACAATTAAGAAAGAAAAAAGGCTTTGCTGAGAATGAAGAAATAAATGTTCATTCCGTTTTTATAGGTAATCCAGGAACAGGAAAAACAAGTGTCGCTTCAATGATGGGACGTTTGTACAAAAAAATGGGTTTGCTCTCACAAGGTCATGTTCATGAAGTAGATAGAGTTGATTTGATTGGTGAATACATTGGTCAAACAGCACCAAAAGTCAAAGAAGCTATTGAAAAAGCACGTGGAGGCGTACTCTTCATCGATGAGGCTTATTCATTGGCTCGAAATAACGATGATACCAAGGATTTTGGTCGAGAGGTGATTGAAATTTTAATGAGAGAAATGTCGAATGGCGAAGGCGATTTGGCAGTAATCGTAGCTGGCTACCCTAAGGAGATGAAATTCTTCTTAGATTCTAATCCTGGGTTGAATTCGAGATTTAAGCTGTTTTTTGAGTTTGATGATTATTTGCCACAAGAACTATCTTTAATTGGTCAGTTTGCTTGTAAACGGAAAAACGTCAATCTAACACCAGAAGCTAAGTTGATAGTAGATGATTTAATCACAGAAGCTTATCGTAATCGTGACCGTTCTTTCGGAAACGCACGTTTTGTTTTTGATGTGATAGAACAGGCTAAAATCAATTTAGGCTTACGTATCATGGCGGACGAAAATCCCATGCGATTATCAGAAGAAGAACTATCTAAAGTGATTCTAGATGATGTTAAGAATATAGAAGTCAAACTAGAAAAAGTTTTACCAAGAATTCCTGTTGATAATAAGTTATTAAACGAAGCCTTGAATGAGTTACATCATTTGATTGGTATGGAAAATATCAAAACTCAAATAAAGGAATTGGTTCAATTAGTGCGCTTTTATCGAGAAACAAATAAAGATGTTTTAAATAAATTCTTCTTGCACACCGTTTTTGTCGGAAACCCTGGAACAGGTAAAACAACTGTTGCGCGTATTCTTACGAAAATATATAAAGCACTCGGCGTACTCGAACGCGGACACATGCTCGAAACGGATCGTCAAGGTTTGGTCGCAGGATTTGTTGGTCAGACAGCAACCAAAACAGCCGAAAAAATTGATGAAGCAATGGGCGGCGTTCTATTTATTGACGAAGCTTATGCTTTGAATCAAGGAAGTGGAGGCACGGATTATGGAAATGAAGCTATTCAGACTTTATTGAAGCGAATGGAAGACCATCGTGGTCGATTTTTTGTGTTCGTAGCTGGTTATCCTGATAATATGGATACGTTTTTGAAAGCAAATCCTGGGTTGCGCTCAAGATTTGACAAAGTGCTAAAGTTTGAAGATTATCAACCATCTGAGTTACACGAAATTGCACTTCAAATGCTTAGAGATGAAGGCTTAAATCCAACACCAAAATCGAAAGAATATCTATTCAAATATTTATCTTTTCAACACGAATTAAGAGATAAATATTTTGGAAATGCAAGGACAGTTCGTAATATTGTAAGCGAAGCTATCAAAAATCAAAACTTGCGTTTGGCTTCTATTAGTTCTGAAAATAGAACAGAAGATATGATTAATGTCTTGACTCTCGACGATGTTAGTAGCTTTCAAATGGATAAGAATAAAGATGAAATCTATGATAAGCCATCTATTGGTTTCAAAAATAGCCAACCTTTGGCTAGTGGACAATAGACCTATATTTCGATTACAAGAATTAAACTTAAAATCATGTCAGTTTTTTAAATTGACATGATTTTTTTTATGCAATGGCAGAATTAGTGAATGATTGAATAATTTTGTCATTGCACTCAATGACACCCTTTCCCCAGTAAAATAAAAGATGCTGAAGTATGATTTAATTCTAAATTACTACTATTTGCAATACTTTGAAGTAAAATACTTAAATCTTCGGTTGGAAAAGTACCATTAACCAAACAGTGATTAATATCGGGATGGTTGACTTTAATGGACATTCCAAAACGATTATTTAATTCTGTGATAACTTCGGCAATGGTCTGATTTTTAAAAGTAACCTGTTGAGTTTTCCAAGTTAAATAGTTTTGATTTCGGGTCGGTAAAGTTTGTATCAATTTAGTATCTGTGTTAAAGCGTAATTCGTCACCTTGCTCTAATGTAAAAAGGCTTTGTCCACTCATTTTTTTTAAATCAATTCGGGCTGAACCATCAATTGAAACAATATCAATAATTTCATTTTTATTATCATCATTAAAATAAAATTCCTTCCCTTTTAATCTAATTTTAACCAAAGATTGGTCAATCATCAATGAGCCAATACTCTGGTCAGCAACTTGAATATGAGCTTTCCCTTGTATTCTGATTTGCTGTTTTTTGAATTTTCGATTGAACCTAACTTCACTATTCTTACCTAAAATAAGAATACTACTATCAGGTAAAATAACCGTTTTTAATTCATTTTGAGATTGAATAATTTCTGTTCCATTCTTAAAAATATTTCCTATAATTAAACCTATAATAACAATAGCAATAAGTGTAAGCGAAATAATATGATTAATCTTCATGGTGTTTTAATTATCATTTAAAGCATTATATGCTTCGACTTCTTGATTGTAGCGATTGACTTTTTTGTTGATTTTTTCTTGTAAATTTTCACAAGTATCGTACTTTTCTTCCGAAACTGAGCCTTCACACCCGAGTATTTCAAGTTCTTTTTTCAAACTATCAACAGTCGTTTTTAAGTTTGTCATAGATTCGATTAGACTTTTAGAAGCGGCAGAAGCATTGATATAAGCTGCACCGTATTTTTTTGCTAATTTTTTTTCTTCTATTTTATTAGTTTTTATTTTTTCAAAAATACGTTTGCCACTATTTTCTAATTGAATGATAATTGGATTTTCTTCTATTTTAATGTCTCCAACGAATTTTTCAGGCACTCGACCAATCGCCGAATAATTGGTGGTTTCGATATAAGCATAAGGTGTTCCCATATTTCCGAAACCTTCAGGAACACGGATGCCGACCGCCATGTGATTCGCTTTTGGAAACGTCAAAAGTACCGTTTCGTATCCCATGATTGTCAATAATCGACTCAATGTTAGTGACTTATCAGAGCAAACTCCTTTTTTCGCAAAGATTGTTTCATAAGGATAATTCAATTTGTCATTGACATCATAGAAGCCTTCCCAATCATATTCGAGTCCACCTTGTACAAAAGCGACCACAAAAGTTACCATTTCATCGCGTGTCATATTCGATTTCAGATTATATAGTTTTCTAATAATCTCAACCATAAAAGCCTTATCTTTCTCATTTTTTAAAAACATATTATAATATACTTCCTCCCAATTATCAGGCAATTGAGGCGTAGTATAACTATACGATTTTGGTGCTTTTTGATAGAAAGCTAATACCGATTCGTCAAAAATTAGGTCAAGGTTATGAGTTTTTTTTCCCACATCAAAGGAAAAAGTTTTTTGAATGCCTTTCGCAATTCCTTCTTTTTCAAGGAGTGTTTCTTCTTTAATAGATGGATTGCCTCCATCCAAAAAACCGACTGCGTCTTTGGTTTCAATAGGTAGTTCAATATTATCGCATCCAATCAAAACGCCTAAAATAAGAAGGTAATAAAATTTTTTATTCATAGATATTTTTTCAAAATTGAAAATTGGGTTGTATTATTTTGCTCATTATTTCTATGAGGCTTATTTAAAGGTTTTTTTACAAAAAATCAAATCAAAGATTAAGTAATTCGTGTTACGCAAAAGTACTTTTGTATAACATCAGTTAAGTAATTAAACCTAAAGATATTTTTTTAAATTCGGTGCTGTATTAATAAAACTTTTAATAAAAATAGACAAACATTTTTCTCTAAATTGTGGGTAATGAATCCTGTACCGATTTTTTAAAATACTTAATCAAATGAAGTTACAACACTTTACGCTATTATTTACTATCAGCTTAATGCTTTTTAATTGCCAAACCGCCGAAAAAGAAACCGTTAAAGAAGAGGAAAAAATCAACACTTCAACCATCTATGTCGGAACTTACACCCGAAAAGAAGGACACGTTGACGGGAAAGCTACGGGAATTTATGAACTAAAAATGAACGTAGAAACAGGTGAATTAAGTATAATTGATACAATTGAAGGCACTATTAATCCTTCCTATTTGGCGATTCATCCCAATCAAAAATACTTATATGCAGTCAACGAAATCGCTGATGGTAGTCGCATCGGGACGATTACAGCTTATAATATTGAAAATGAAAAGGCTCAAAAAATCAACGAAGTTTCTTCAAAAGGAGATGCACCATGTTACATCAGCATAGATAGAACAGGTAAATTTGTTTTGGTGGCAAACTATATGGAAACCATCGCATCTTATGAAATAGAAAAAGATGGAAGCCTAAGCGAAGCCGTTGAAGTCGTAGAACATAAACGAGAAAGGGCAGCCGTTTTTAGACAAGAAACGGGGCATCCTCATATTATTTTGCCAGCAATGAATAACAAAACGCTTTTTGTGGCAGACCTTGGTTTAGATGAAATTCTGCATTACGAACTCAATGAAAAAGGCGAATTTACGAAAGTAGCTACCACTGAAACTGTTCCATTATCAGGACCAAGACATCTTGTTTTTCATCCAACATATAGTAAGTGTTACGTTTTGAATGAGTTGAATATTACAGTAGAAGTTTTTGAAACTAAAGCTGCAAATGAGCCATTTGAACGCATTCAAATGATAAATACAGTGGGTGATATTGATGAAAATGTAGCTCCATCTGCAATCAAATTACATCCGTCAGGTAAGTTCTTGTATGTAGCCAATAGGGGAATTAATGGAGGAACAGGGCATAATATAACAGCTTTTTCAATTAATGAGAGTGGAGAATTGTCCTTTGTAGCAAGTTATTCAACAGAAGGAGAAGTGCCAAGAGATTTTGAAATTTCACCAGATGGACGTTTTCTACTAGCTGCTAACCAAAATTCTAATTCGATTATCACATTCAAAATCAATACAACAACAGGAGAATTAGAAAGCACAGGACAACAATTAGAAATTAAAACCCCCGTTTGCTTGAAATTCCTTTAGAAGTTTAGACCGCCTTCGGCTGAGAGACTGCCTTCGGCTGAGAGACTGCCTTCGGCTGAGAGACTGCC
>CAKZLT010000035.1 GCA_937127195.1 uncultured Saprospiraceae bacterium | reverse complement strand
TTTTTCATTTATACCGCGTTAAAAATACTCGCCTTAGCGATGCTAGGACTCCGTTTTTTGCCTTGTCTAAATAAAAAACAATGTCGTTCTTTGTGGTAGGTTATTTATTGCCTACTCCCTTAAATAACTTTTATCTTTTCATTTTATAAAAAAAAGTGGCTATTCTGTTTAGAATAGCCACTTTTTTATTTCCTATTTTTATAAAGAAAACGTTACCTCAAAAGAGTCACATCACCTTTATAAGGGAATACAACACCATCCGAAAATCTAACTTCTAAGTAATAAACAAAAACTCCAGGATTGAAAAGCTTACCTCTAAACGAGCCATCCCAACCATCAGCATAACTATCTGGTGAAAAGTTACTAGCAGAATGCACCAACTCTCCCCATCTGTCATATACTTGAAAAGTAACGATTTCTTCTACTCCTGTACCTCCAAATATAACAAATCGGTCATTGATACCATCTCCGTTTGGACTAAATGCCGAAGGAATGAATACACGACGGTTTTTATCTATTTCTACAATAATATCATCTGATGCTTCACAGCCATTTGAATCTACCACTGTTACTAAGTAATCTGTTGTTTCTGTTGGACGAACGAAAGGTTCTGGACAATCAAAACAACTAATTGTTGAACTATCATTCGTTTCCCAATTATATACCAAGTCATTTGAAGTATTTGTAAATGCTTGCAATTGCGCGCTATCTCCTAAGTCCAACTCAAAGTCTGGACCTAAATCAACGGTCAATAGAGCAGGCTCATCTATCAAAACTTGTTCTAAGTAAGTACAACCTTGCGAATCTCTCACTACTACATCATAGTTTCCACCAAACAAACCAAAGAATATAATATCACTTGGTAAGAAGTTGACACCATCAATAGAATACGAATAAGGACCAACACCACCTAAAACAGTGTCAACTTGAATACGTCCATCTTTCCCACCATTACAAGTAGTTGGTGTAGAAGATAATTGAGCAACTAATAACAATGGGTCATTCAAGACTGCTTGTGCAGTTGTTTGACAACCATTTCCATCCGTCACTGTCACCGAATAACTTCCTGCAAATAGGTTATTATTAGTATTACTATTTTCATTACTCCCACTCCATTCGTAAGTGTAACTAGGTGTACCTCCTGTCGGAACAACGATAATAGAACCATTATCAGCATTATTACATAATGGATCTGTAATGATGATTGTGTCAATTGTCAAAGGTTGAGGCTCATTTACTGTAATGCTAATTGGCGATAATCCACAACCATTCGCATCTGTCACAACGACTTCATAAGTTCCTTGTGATAAACCAACCGCGGTAGAACTATCCTGTGCAGGGGTCGTATTCCAAGTATAAACATAAGGAGCTGTTCCGCCCGTGACGTTAATGGTTGCACTACCATCTGCTGCACCAAAACAACTTACAGGAACAGAAGAAAGTGCCGTTGGTAATAATTGAGGAATTGCATCAACTGTAAAAGTATCTGTCATTTGACAACCACTCAAATCAGTAACTATCAAGACATGCGTACCAGCAGCCAACTGAGTTGCAGTCTGACCTGTCTGAACACTATCCCATGAGTAAGTGAAACCACCCGCGCCTCCTGTTACATTTGCAGTTGCTGTTCCGTCAGCACCACCATTACAACTAACAGATGTTGTTGTAACTGTAATATCTATAATCGGCGGAGCCGTAATTGTCGCACTATCCATGTAAGAACAGCCATTTGCATCTGTTACTGTCACAAAATATTGTCCCGCTCCTAAATTTGTCAAGGTGTCATTATTAACACTATTAGAACTCCAAGCATAAGTATAAGGCATTGTTCCTCCAGCTACTTGAATGCTTACTTCTCCACTTTGGTCAGTAGCACAAGTTAAATTATCCGAAGACATTGTCCCTGACATAGCCAGAGGTGCATCCAATGAAAGTGTGTCAATTTGAGAACAACCAATGTTATCTGTTACAGTTACGTAATAAATTCCTGCTCCTAAACCAGTAATTGCATTTAATGTATCCGTAGTTGGATTAGTACTCCAAGCATAAGTGTATGGCATTACACCACCAGTATAAGTTACAATAAATCCGCCATTCATATCACCAGCACACACCAAAGAAGTTGTATCAACTTGAGTTAAAGTAATATTACTTAATGTATTAATGGTTAAATCTAAAGTATTAGAACAGTTCGTCGCATCGGTTACAGTTACTGTATATGTTCCTGCTGCTGCATTAGTAATAGATGCAAAAGTAGAAGGATTATTAGACCAAGCATAACTATAAGGCTGCGCGCCTCCCGTTACACTCACCATTGCACTACCTGTCAAATCTCCAGCACAATTCACATCAGTTACACTCGCTTGAGTAATGACGATTGGCCCAGGCTCATTCACTACAATAGAGTCAATTGCCGAACAACCTAACGCGTCTGTTACTGTAACAATATAAGTTCCTGCTGGCAAGTTGTTAGCTACATCAGTAGTAACTGTTGCATCATGAGACCAAACAAAAGTATAAGGTGTATTTGCTGTTCCTCCAATTGTAATTGGTGTTACAGTTACAGTTCCTGTCGCATCTCCATTACAACCTACATCAGTGCTATCTAGTGTCAATTGAATAGTTTTTAATTCTACAATAATCACACTATCCAAAGAAGTACATCCATTATCATCCGAAACGGTTACATAATAAGTTCCCGCCATTAAGTTTGTTGCTACTGAGTCATTTAATGTTGCATCGTGACTCCATGTATAATTATAATCATCAAAAGTAGTCGAACCACCATTTGGCACAACTGTACCAGTACCATTCGCACTCAAATTACAATCTGTACTTGCAGTATCAACTATTGCTGTTGTCAACGCTGTCGGTTCTGTAAGTATTAGCGTTTCTATAGTTTGACAACTATTTGCGTCAGTGATTGTAACTGTATAAGTTCCAGCACCTACACCAGTAATTGTATCGCCTGTTGCTACGGGTGTTCCGCCTGACCAAGCATAAGTGTAAGCACCTGTACCACCAGCTATTGAACCAATATATACAGAACTATTCATATCTCCATTACAAAGAACACCTGTTGCATCTAATTCAACAACAATTGGATCAGGATCAGTAATTGCTAATGTTTCCATATCATTACAACCATTTGCGTCTGTAACCGTCACAGTATAACTA
>CAKZLT010000034.1 GCA_937127195.1 uncultured Saprospiraceae bacterium | reverse complement strand
TCTAGATTCTGGTTGCTGGATTCTGCTACCGCTGTTTCGATTAACAGCGGTAGCAGAATCCAGCAACCAGAATCTAGAATCCAGCAAAAAATATCTTCTTTTACAGCCCTTGAACTATTCAAAAAAAAGTTCAAGGGTTATTTATTTCATTTCATTTCATCAATGTTTTCTTTTGTTTCGTCTATTTTATCATTTTCATGGCTTTTATCATTTTTTAAGACCTCTGATATATTTTAATTTTGCGTCAGATTTTTATTAAAAATAAAAGAAATAATTTCAGATTTTGGGGAAAATCTGAGTAATAAGTGAAGAAAAATAAATAAGTTGTATAATGGTGCAACTTATTTATTTTTCTTCACTTAGTATATCGAAAAAAACAATAGAAGTAAAAATTTAGATGTTAATTAACATCTAGCAACTGCAATTAAAGGGAACGGCTTTGATTAGTCATCTTTTTATTTTTAAAAAAAGAATGATGAAATCAATCATAACAATAATATTAGCTTTTGCGATAAGCTATACAACATTCGCACAGGATTCTTCCCGTTTTGTAGTTCCAATCAAAAATTGGAATTTACAATTTATCGATTTGAATAACCTTTACCCGACTTATTTGGCAGACCCGTTGGGAATTCGTACAGAAGTAAGCGCGCAAGGAATCAGTTACGGAGACATTGATATGGAAGACGAAATCAATAGCGGAGGTGGTTACCTTGGTAAATTGGTTATTTTTGCAGGAACTCGATTATCATTGTTAAAATTTAGCCCGAAGTCGAACCCAAAACTTGGTGTTGAAGCCGATATAGGAGTAACTTTACCTATTTTCATGCGTGCTGGTAACCATGATGTTATTGGAGTAGATGGTATTTATTATTTTGCCATCTCAGGAAGACCAACGGAATGGTTGTCTTTACGTTTTTCTAAGCACCATATTTGTACTCATATTGGCGATGAATATTCAACGGCTGGCGTTAAATCTGTGATTGACTTCGACCCGAATATTACTCAATTGCCTGTACGTGATGATTTTGTGTTTTCGGCAGCGGTACGTCCTTTGTATTTCTTAAAAAAACCTAAATGGGATATTTTACAAGTTTACGGTGACCTTGGTTTCTTTTTTCCAGGTGTAGATTTTTTGGGTCGTCGCCAGAATAAACCACATAAAAATGCTTACATGAATTATCAAGGAGGTGTCGAATTGGAGTATTATTTTGATAATAAATACTTTGGTGGATTGTATTCAGCACTTAATGTAAGTGCTTACGAATTGAATGCTTTTGCCCCAAATATTTCGGTTAATGTTGGTTATATTGTGCCACAAAAACGAAATAAACGAAAGCTCAGAATGGGAGTTAATTACTATAATGGTAGAAGCTTGAGTAATCAGTTTTACAATAGAAAAGAAAAATTTTGGGCATTTAGTTTGGCTATGGATATGTAATTTAGAAATAAATAGGTTGGTGTAAATGCTAAAAAAATAGAGGTTTTCAGTAAGTTTAACTTATTGGAAACCTCTATTTTAAGTATATGAGCAAAAGTAATTCTCCACTTCTTTTTTATTTTTACAATTATGAATAAAATACCTATTCAAACATTAAAACTAGGTGCTTATACTAAAAAGTCTAATCAAATATCTGGTGTGGTACTATCGGGGATTGGAATCTTTTTAGCTGCCATCATTTTTCAACAACCAAAGGCTTATCATATACCTGTTATTGGTAGTATGTTTATTGCTTTGGGGCTTTACTTTTGGAATTTGTCAACGCGTCAAGTGCTTCTTTTCAAATATGAAATCCTATTCAAAACATTATTTTCAACAAAGAAAATACCGCTCGACTCATCAACGCATACTTATATTGGCGAAGTACTTTCTTCTGATGAAAAAACATCGACAACTTCACTTTTTATCATCACGCCTACCCAAAATAAAGAACTCATTTTAGCCATTTATGGTTGGGGGAACTATAACGAATTTCTCACTTCGCTTCATCAACAAATTGCCTTACTCGCTACGAATACTCCTTATACTCATCCAACCAGTTCCCAAAAAAAACGCCAATCTCCTAACCAAAAGAAACGCCGATTTAGTCCAAATCGTGCCCATCAAAAACACCAAATTAAAGGCATTTCTCAAAGTGAAATTCGCAGATTCAAAAAGCAAAATAAGAGTAACCGTCTAAGCAATACTTATGAAAAAAATGGCGTGAAAGTGATTAGAACAGGTACAGCAAAAAAAACAAAAGCAGGACAAAGAAAGCTAGTAAAGAAGCATACCGTTAGCACAAAAAATCAAAATTCTGATGAAGCATATATCAAAATTGGAGTCATTATAGGATTCTATGGTCTTATTTTGGCTGTCTTAGCTCTTTTACATCATTTCTTTGGTCGTTCGTTAGGTAACAACATTTATATTTATGGAATTTTTCTTGGAATAGGTCTTGTTATTTTATATGCTTTTTTTAAGAAAGGAGAAGATTAGAAAATAATTGAATTAGATCTGCTCGTGCATATAGGCGCGAGCAGGGGTTAATTAGACTTGTTAAAATGAAAAAGATAATTGAAGATAAAAAAAGATAGTTAAAATATTTGCATTGTTATATATAATTCCTTATACTTGTATAACACAAAAGCACAAACATTTTATTTTTTATTAAAACTCAAATTTTAGAATAAAATAAACCAAAACATAGATATCTATTTTCTAAATTATGGACTTTCATAGGACTTTCATAGGACTTTCATAGGACTTTCATAGGACTTTCATAGGACTTTCATAGGACTTTCATAGGACTT
>CAKZLT010000033.1 GCA_937127195.1 uncultured Saprospiraceae bacterium | reverse complement strand
TTTTCGCCTGATGGCGCATCTATTTTGACAGGAAGTGATGATAATAAAGCGATTTTGTGGGATTTGAGTGGTGAACAAAAAAAGATATTGAATGGTCATGTTGGTCACGTTAATTCGGTTGCTTTTTCACCCGATGGACAATCTATTTTGACAGGAAGTGGAGATAAAACAGCGATTTTGTGGGATGTATCGGAATCGCAAAAAACGGTATTTAATAAGCATACTGATATAGTCAACGCGGTTGCTTTTTCACCTGATGGTCAATCAATTTTGACAGGAAACAGCGATAATAGGGCTATTTTATGGAATTTGAATGGTCAACAAAAACAGGTATTTGAAGGACATGAAGACAAAGTTCTTGCGGTTGCTTTTTCACCTGATGGTCAATCAATTTTGACAGGAAGTAAAGATAGCAAAGCAATTTTATGGGATTTGAATGGCGAACAAAAAACGGTATTTAAAGAACATTATTTATATGTCAATGCGGTTACTTTTTCACCTGATGGTCAATCAATACTCACAGGAGGAGGAGATGGTAAGACTATTTTATGGGATTTGAATGGCGAACAAAAAAAGGTATTCAAGGCAAAAATTGGAGCTATTAATTCGGTTGCATTTTCACCAGATGGGCAATCAATTCTTATGGGAGGTCTATATAGTAGTGTTGTTGTATGTGATTTGAATGGAGAAAATAGAATAGTCAAAAAAATTGCGAAGAGCCTAAAATCTGCTGTTTTTTCACCTGATGGTCAATCTGTTCTTATTGGTTCTTATGATAAAAAGGCTATTTTGTGGAATATAAATAGCCAAAAAGAGCAAGTATTCAAAGGTCATGTAGGACGAATTAATTCGGTTGCGTTTTCACCTGATGGCAATTCTGTTTTGACGGGAAGTGAGGACAAAACGGCGATTTTGTGGAATTTGAGTGGCGAACAAAAACAGATATTTAAAGGTCATACTGGCGAAGTTCGTTCGGTTGCTTTTGCGCCCGATGGTCAATCAATTTTGACAGGAAGTGAGGACAAAACAGCAATTTTGTGGACAGAGTCAATTGATAATTATTTTACCTCAGATAAACTAACGCTTTTTGATTATGATGAAGCTCAAAAATATGAATTACCTTTTGATTACAAGGAGCAAACGAATAGGAGTTACATCAATGATTATAGTCTCTTTTTTATAGAAAAAGCAGAAAATGAAGAGGATAGTATCTTAGCGATTACTTATTTGGATGAAGCGAGAGAGGTTGTCGAATTTTTAGTCAATGAAAAAAAGGCGCAAGGCTATCAAAGCGATTTAGCAGAAATTTATACTTTATTAACGAATGCTCATTTCAAAACGAATAATTCAACTGAGGCTTTAAAGTATTTTAAAAAAGCAAAGGCTGTTTATCAAAAATTGATTAGTGAAAAAAGATGTGTTCCTTTTTATGAAAAGGAGATTGAGGCTTTGAAAAAAATGAGAGAAAAATGGGAAGAATAGAAAATTTAAGATTCTAGTTACTACTACCGCGATTAGTTGAAACAGCGGTAGCAGTAACTAGAGACAAGAGGCTAGAGACATAACGATTTTAAGAAAATTGAAATATTTTATTTTCTACAAAATATTTCAGAGAACCAAACAAATTCACATACTTGACTGATTTATGCTTATTTTTGATTTCTTCTTTTTTAAGAAAAAAAAACAATCAAAATCATGCTTCGTCAATTTTTTAGAACGAAACCATTTTTTATAAAATTATTGAACAGAGAATATTGGCCTATTTGGGCGAATTATTTACCTGTATTTCCTTACTATTTATATTTGTCAGCTCGCGCGCGTTCCTTTTTCTTCTTTAGTGCAGCCAATCCTAATATCGAAACGGGCGGTATGTTGGGCGAGTCCAAAATCGCTATTTTAGACCTTATTCCGAGTGAATACAAACCGAAAAGCCTTTTTATAAAAAAAGGAACTAACACAAAAACGGTACTTGAGTTATTAAAAATAGAAGCGGTAGATTATCCGATTATTCTCAAACCAGACGTTGGCGAACGTGGTTTATTGGTGAGCAAAATCAATGATGAAGCCACTTTACGCCAAAAACTAGCCGAAAATCCTATCAATTTAATCATTCAGCCATTTATAACCTATGACGAAGAGTACGCGATTATGTATTATCGTTACCCTAATCAGCAAGAAGGAAAAATTATTTCTATTACAAAAAAGGAATTTTTGAGTGTTGTTGGTAATGGTAAAAATACCCTTCAAGAATTAATTTGGCAACAATCAAGAGCTATTTTACAATGGGAAAAGCTAAAAGTAGAATTTGCGGATAGATTGAACGAAGTGCTTCCAGATGGCGAAAGACTAGAACTTGTACCTATTGGAAATCATTCTACGGGAACGATGTTTGTTGATGCAAATCACATTAATGACAGACAATTAGAGCGTGTTTTTGATAAAATTGCTTTGCAAATGGAAGGCGTTTATTTTGGTCGTTTTGATTTGAAATGCCGTTCAGTAGCCGATATGAAAGCAGGAAAAACCATCGAAATTGTAGAATTTAATGGAGTAGGAGCGGAGCCAGCACACATCTACGACCCGAGTTGTTCGCTTTGGAAATGTTATGGCGCACTGCTCAATCAGTGGTCAATTATGTACAAAGTCAGTACAGCCGTTCATCGACAATTGGGTGTGCCTTATATGACAATGGAAGAAACGAGACGACGACTTCGAGAGAATAAAGTCTTAAAATTACTACATTTAAGTCAATATTTCAAGTTAAATTTGTGAATTAACGAGACTAAAGTTGAAATATTAAGAGAAAATGATTTAAAGTTTTTCGGCTGGAGAATCGGAGCAGCGGGGGCGGTATTGCGTTCGCTTAAATGCACCGTTGTAACGAAAAGAGAGCTGAGCCGCAAGGCAAAGCTCTCGATCTACCGGTCGATCTTCGTTCCTATCCTC
>CAKZLT010000032.1 GCA_937127195.1 uncultured Saprospiraceae bacterium | reverse complement strand
TCCATACACATATTTGATCGGTACTTAGTATTGGTCGATATGCAAAGTCCAGGCATCAGAATTATGAGGGAGGGATAAATATGATCGTAACATCTCTGGGGTCAGATAAAGAATCAACAAGCACACTGAAATTCTGAAAACAGAGTCTTAAATCCACACCTATATTCATCCTTAAAACCATTGTAATCAAAAAAAGCAACGCCTTTTGCACCATTATTCTTAGCTGCTTCAATGGCTTTTTTGAGGTTTTCAACTTCTTTTAAATGCGGTAAAAACAGACCACTAAAAACAGGTTTGTCATTATCAACAGACTTAAGTCGCTCTTTTGCATCTTTTACCTGCTTCCCAATCCAATCAATATTTTCATTATAAAATCCTTGATACAACATCGGTAGAAAGCCATCCAAATCCCATTTGTGCCACTCTTGACGAACGCTTTCCCAGTTCGGAAATACAGCAGCCGTAATTTTTTTATCGTATTTGCGAGCCATAGGAACACAATAATTATTGACAATATTAGAAACGGCATCATAACGAAATTGCCTCCATGCTTCGTGCTGTGGTGCTTCATTACCCAAATCCATTGGGTCAATACCGTGTTTTGCTTTGAACTGATTACGGCAATTTTCAGAATAAGGATAATCGTATTCGGGAAATTCCTTATCCTGTACAATGTTGTATTTGGGTTGTAAGGCTTCCGCCAAAATAACGTCGGGCTGTCTAACGTAATCCAAATGTATTCCGTCCAAACCTTCAATTTTACCCAATGCTTCCACATTTCCAGCCACGAATTCCGCGACTTCTTCATTACAAGGACACATGAATTTATAATAATTAACGTAAGCAGGATGACTGTGCGCTCGTTCGCCTTTTCGATTAACACTGAACCAATCAGGATTTTTGGCGATTAACTCAGGATTATTCAAAATCATTGTCCACATCCAAGCGTGTACTTCCAAGCCTGCTTCGTGTGCCATCGGGATAATTCGCTCCAGCCAACGTTCTTTGACAGGCAATGTCGGATGGTCAAAAAGGGTATGATTACTAGAATAGACTTCTGGTAGAATAGCATCAATTCCCGCGCTTTTGATACGCTCGAAAGTAGCTTTCCATTCATCATCAGATTGCTTCAAATTCGGACGCATCCAAATCCAGTTGTCTGGCAGCATGGATTTTTGGGCGGTCACGATAGGTTTCTCTTGTTCATTATTACAACCCAAAAAGGAGCTGCCAGCCAGCACTGATAAGGCACTCGCAGAGGCTAATTTTATAAATGTTCTTTTTTTCATGTTCTTTTGTTCTTTTGTTCTTTTGTTTTGTGATTGGTGTGATTGGTGTGACTGGTGATTGGTGATTGGGCGTTTAATAGTCGCCAATAAATTGCACCAATCACTAAATCACTAATTACCAATCACCGACTACCAATCACCAATCACCAACTTTAAAAATCTTTCCATCTTCTCGGATCAACCAATTCATTTTTGAGTCTGCACTAGCTGCTACCATCTCATAACCTTGATTGGTCAAGTAGATTTTAGGTATAAAATTATAATTATTTAATTGAATTTTAGGTAGCGTGAAGGCTTTTAGATTGTTAGTATATTTTTTATTTTTTTTATAAAAAAGCCGTTGTTGATAATATAATTGACGCAATGCCCATTTGATTTCCTCATCAGGTGATGATATAAAATTGGTTGAGTCCGTTCCTGCTATAATTTCTGAAAATTGAACCCAACCCCAAGTTTCGGGTGCGTGCATGGCAATATAACCTTGTGGCGACCAAACCCAGTTTTTTTCGGGTAGCCGCTTTCCATTTTTGTCTTTTTGTTTTTGATAATCGCCATTCGAAATATTCATTTCCCAATTGACTCGAGAGAAGTTAACCCGCCATTGAACGCCTTCTTTTGGACGAAAAGCATTTGGAGTCATTTCTTCCAAAACCTTCCAAGGAATCGCGACTTCTACTGTCCAAAAACTATCTATATCAGTTGGATTATTTAATGTTCCGTTGATGTGAACAGCGGTTTTTAGGCCTTGAATATCCCAAGAATCTAAGACTTTTGGAGTGCCATCTTCACGATAAGGTCGAAGCAATAACAAATCCCAAACGGTATTGAGTGCGTTCATTTCAAATTCATAATAATTATGCGAATCACCATCAGGGTCAAGAAATATTTCAAAATCATTATCATAAAAAATAACGGCATCACGTTCTGTCAATTTACCCCAAATATGCGGTTCTTTCATATAAGCTCCGAAGTAAAAATAATCTTCATCCCATAACATTTTGACATTAGTCTGAAAAGAAGGAAGCGGTTTTAGGTTACCTTCAATATCTTGAAAATCATTGGTTGGAATGGCTTTTTGCCAAATCGTTTCGTCCAGTTTACCATCAATCTGGATACTTGAATCTGTTTTATAACAAATATAATTCTCTGGTTGATAAGGAATTGGATGTGTGTAATTTACTTTTTGAGCCTTTTGAACTTGACAACTAAAAAGAATTAAAGTAAAGAATAACGATGCGAGATGTTGAAATTTCATTGATTTAAGTAGTTTTTTATAAAAGTCTATTTTAAACATAAAAAAATAATTTTCAAAGAACCAAAAAAACATCAATTTTAGTAAGAAAATCACCCATTTTCATTTTTTGTATTTTTATAAAAAAAATCAAAAAAAGGCGTAAAAAAGACTCAAACAAATGAAATATGCTGCTTTTACAAAATTTAAAACCTTAATTTTTATACTATTTTTAGTCAATTTATCTTTGGTTTCGTGCAAAAAAAAACGGCATCACCTTTTAGAAGATGTTGCTAAAAAAGTAAGACACGATGAGGATACAATTGGCTGGTCAATGATATTGGAAGAGATGCACGCCGTGTGGGGACAGCGAAAATAGGGAGATTTATTGGACCGAAAGCGTCCGA
>CAKZLT010000031.1 GCA_937127195.1 uncultured Saprospiraceae bacterium | reverse complement strand
AATGCAACAATATTCTTATTCATTAACATCCAAAATCAATTTAGCTATGGCAGCAACAGGCAAGAAAGGACAGCTTACGAAGCGCGTTCACCGATTATTTACAGAAAACAAAATCCAAAAACGAAAGGGAATTACCTTTCCATTAGTATTACTTTTATTAGTTGTGGGAAGTTTTTCATTGCTAGCTTTTCAATACGCACAGCAAAAACAACCAACGGTTAGCGTCTCTCTGGACAAAATGAATCTTTTATATGTTGGTGTAGAAAATCCAATTACAGTGGCACTCGAAGGATACACGAATGATGAGATTAGTGTAACTGGTAGCAACATCGAATTGAAACCAACAGGCAATGGAAAATACATCGTTACGCCTAAGGAGTTGGGGCAAGTTAGGATAGTTGTCTCGACGCACGATATTAGTAAATCTATGCTTTTTGAGGTTGTACCCGTTCCAAATATACAGGCAATTCCGAACGGTAATTTTTCTAAAAAAGGAAAAGGAAGTTATACTTCTATTCTTACTCCAAAAGAAATGCGTGAGTTAAAAGGTATCAAAACGGAGTTGCAAGAAGAGTATGGTTACACTTGCGAGGTCGTCGGTTTTGAATTGACTAGAGTTCCAAAGAAAGACGACGCGATTACTGAAAGGAATAGTGGAGGCGACTTCAAAGGACGAGTTATTAATTTGGTGAAATTGGCTAATAGTGGCGATGTTTATTATGTTGACCAAGTTAAAGCTAAATGTCCTGGCGATGAAGAAGCGAGATATTTAAGTGGATTAGTCTTTAAAGTGAAGTAAAATAACCAGCTCTGAAAGGGCGAAATCTCACAGCATAGGGTGTAAGCCCTATGAACTGTGAACGAATAAACGAACAATTTTTTTTAAAAAAAAATTCGATAATACAAAATCAAAAAAATGAATATTAATCAAGAAAAACAGTTAGAAAATCGAATCAATCGTTTGTCTAATCCAAAAGTGGCTAGTCACAAAAGCCTTTCATCACGACTAACATTGATGTTATTATTGGTTGGTAGCGTATCGCTTTTGGCTTTTCAAGCTATTAGAAATAGCCAACCTGTACTGAGTATTTCATCCGATAAAATGAATACCATATATATAGGTATCGAAAATCCAATGACAGTAGCAGTCGAAGGTATTGAAAATAAAGGCGTACAAGTAACCAGTGATGAGGTAGAAATTCGCCCAAATGGCTATGGTCAATATATCGTAACGGCTACCAAAGAGGGACAAGCAACGATTAAAGTCGTTACAAATAGTTTTGAGAAAGAAATGCTTTTTAATGTTGAAAAAGTGCCTTCTACAAAGCTGGAATTTAAGCACCCAAGAAGAAATTCCCACACTGTATTAATGACATTAGAGGAGTTCAAAGCATTAAAAGAGTTTAAAACAGAATTTAATGAGCAGCTAGGATTTGATTGTGAAATCATTGAATACACTTTAGAAAGAAATAATTATACAGATGATATTGAAAAGGAAGTGATGGGTAAAAGTTCTATAATTGATGAAAATCCTAAAGTCAAAGCTTTAATAAACGAAACAAAAAAAGGTGATGTTTTTTATTTGAAAGACACAAAAGTCATTTGCCCAGGAGATGATGAATCTAGAAAACTGAGTTGGATTAGAATTGATATAAGAAACTATTAGCTTTTTTTTATAAAAAAACATCTCAAAAACACCCAATAAAAGTCTATACGTTTTCAAAAGCGTGTAGGCTTTTTTTAGTAAGAATGTATAGAATGATTAACTTTGCATTTTGTTATTTGCCACAAATATACGAATGAAGAAACACTAGAAAACTACTTTGTTTTCTTTGTTCCTTTGTGGTTCAAATATCTAATTAGTGGTTAATAATCATAAATAAGCAATTTAAAATGATAAAACGAATAGTCAAATTAACCTTTCGTCCAGAAGAAATTCCTGCATTTTTGGAAATATTTGAAAATACAAAAGCAAAAATCAGAGCTTCGGAAGGCTGTCAACATTTGGAATTGTGGCGAGCAAAAGCACCCGAAAACGTTTTATTCACCTATTCCTACTGGGAAAGCGAAGACCATTTAAATCAATATAGACATTCAGAATTATTCAAAGCAACTTGGGCAAAAACGAAAGTTTTATTCGCAGATAAGCCCGAAGCATGGAGCGTAACTTAGAGTTGCGGGTTGCGGGTTGT
>CAKZLT010000030.1 GCA_937127195.1 uncultured Saprospiraceae bacterium | reverse complement strand
AAGCGCCTTTAGGTGCGTCACCAAGTATTTTTAATGAGATTAACTATCACTGCAATCTGTTACAATCAGAAAAATTTAAGTGAGTAAGTGAGTAAGTGAGTAGAAATATCATTGACCTTAAGTAAAGAAAAATACTTATTGATTGATTGATTGATTGATTGATTGATGTTACGCAAGACTAAATTACAAAGTCTTGCGTGACATCAATAACTTATTTTTTCTTAGTCATCAATCTTGACCAGCCAATTTTAAATATTAAAAACAATCCTACAAACAACCCTATCAGGTACATCACTGAGCCATGAAAAACGACCCAAATTCTTGTTTTTTGAATAATAAGTACCGCAACAAAAGCAGCCGCAATCATCATCAAAAAGCCTGAAAGCTCATCAAAACCTGGAATTCTTTGTATTTCTAACTTAGTCCTAAGAATAAGTAAAGTAACAATCATCGAAAAAACAGGCAAGAAATAAACGAAGAAATTGACATTCAAAAGGCTTTTTCCTTCAAATAGGAAGGTGTATATAATTAAGGTAATTGCAAAAATACCAGGAATACAAGCCGCATAGATAACACCAGAGTACAAATATCTCCACGGAACATCATAAGATTCATGCTTACTGAATAGTAAAGCTACAAAAGTGAATATGGGTAAACCAACGAAAAAGCCAATGATAAGGCTAGGGTTTTGTCCAATTTGATCGAACAATTCTTGTAAAGTCATAGTTTTATTTTATTCGGTTCTTTGAAAAATCCCGTAGTTACTAGTTTCTTATCTCATGAACGTATGTGAATAAACCAGAGACAAGTAATTATCAATATTCATTTAATTGAAATATTTTGAATTTTTACGGTATTTTTCAAAGAACCTTTTATTCTTATTCTATATTATTGTCAGACTCCGAAGGCGATTATTTGTCACAAGAACACCTTCCGAATTATGCTTTATCTTTAAATAACACATCCAAATTAACGTGTTTTTCTACTAATTCGGTAGCTCGTCGAACCTTCCATGGTGTATGTGTATTGATTTTTACTTCAATTCTACTGGTCTTGACCACAGACCCAAAAGTATCTAAATCCGTTCTAATCAATGGAATTTTATGTTGATTAATGTAATCTTTACAATCTTCAGCAACATCGCCAACATTCGTTACAATAATGCCAGACAATGGAGATTTGGTGTATCCTGCTCGTTCTGCGATAGTCTGAATTTTTTGGATAGCTTCCGAAAGTCGAGTAATACTAACAACCAGAAGTAAGTTTTCAAATCGCTTCAATTCTTTTTTATCAACCAAAGAACCAGCAATTACATCTTCAACTTGATTGTATAAATATTGCGGATTCATTAAGACTTCTCCGTTAACTGCGTGCTTGATGGTAATCATTAGCGGATTACTCAACGTTTGGTCATAAGGAATTAAACCTAATAATGGGATGCCCGCTTTTTCCAAAAAACCACCCACATAGTGTTTGATTTTGTCCATCTTTTCAGGCAAAACTTTATTCACAATAACTCCAATAACAGGTACTTTTTTTTCTTTAAAAATGGCAAGAGACAAATGTAATCGGTCAATGGTATTACCAATTCCACCTTTAACGACCATAATCACACCAGCACCCAATCTTTTGGCAACTTCTGCATTCGACAGCTTGATGACTGCGCCAACTCCAGGGTGTCCCGTTCCTTCATAGACGACCATTTCATGACTATTTTCTAAGTAAGTAGATGCCGTGGCTAACTCTTCGGGATAGTTAAACTTCTCTGGATTATCTAAGTATTTGGAAGTTGCTCCTTGTCCAATTATTATTGGGCTGTGAATATGGGGCAAGATGTCAAATTTCATAAAATCAGCAAATAAAACTGTGTCCTTATCAACAGGTAAGCCAATATCTTCCAATTCTATAAATTGCTGCCCAACGGGTTTGCAGTAACCAACATCTATGTTTTTTTGTTGTAAGGCGTGAATTAATCCTAAGGTTGTTGTTGTTTTTCCAATATGCTGACTGGTAGCAGCGACGTATATTTTTTTATATTTCATATTTCTTTTCGTTAGTAGGCTTTATTCTGAAATAATTTCATTCATAAGGGAGTAGGCAATAAATAACCTACCACAAAGAACGTCATTGTTTTTTATTTAGACAAGGCAAAAAACCTGCCTGTCGTGCCTCTGGCAGGCAGGCGCAGTCCTAGCATCGCTAAGGCGAGTATTTTTAACCTGTCTGCAACAGGCAGGCGCAGTATAAATGAAAAACAATAAGTTCGACTGGTAGGTTATTTTTTGCCTACTCCCTAACAAGGTTGTTTAGAATAAAGTCTAGTATTAGATAGCTATTTTTTTAGGAAGATGAAAATAATAATTTTCTGACGCTTTCAAGAAGTTATTCATATTATTGTTTTGTTTTAGGTTATCCAAATCGGATGATTTAACTTTGTTGGGTATTTTTTTTATAAAAATTAGAACAGAGATAAAGAGATCGCCTTTGCAAGGCTCAGAGAACAGAGATAAAGAGATCGCCTTTGCAAGGCTCAGAGAACAGAGATGCTTTTATTAGTTGTAAGTTTTTTTTTTAAAAAACAAAAAAACAATTTCTAAGTGAAGAAAAATAAATAAGTTGCACCATTATACAATTTATTTATTTTTCTTCACTAAAGGCTACTAATAAAAGCATCTCTATTCTCTGAGTATGAAGTACGGTCTATTTATCTCTACTCTCAATAATCATCAACCATGTGCGAAATAGCCATTTTTACTTTTAATCCTTTCCAAGAAAATACTTATGTCCTTTTTGATGAAACGAAAGAATGTATCATCATTGACCCAGGATGTTACACTGAGCCAGAGCGTCAGCAATTACAAAATTTCATCAAAGAAAGAGGCTTGAAACCTGTTCGTCTAATCAATACCCATTCTCACATTGACCACATTTTGGGTAATTGGTTTGTGGCAGAAGAATACAAATTGGAGCTTGAAATGCACCGTGACGAACAAGCAGGGTTGGTTGCTGCGCCACAATATGGTCAAATGTATGGTATTCAAATGCAGCCTTCTCCGCAAGCAACCATTTTTTTGACAGAAGCAGATAAGATTACTTTTGGGAATACGACTTTAGATATATTATTGACTCCAGGACACTCTATTGCAAGTCTTTCATTCTATTGTAAAGAAGGCAATTTTGTCATTGGTGGTGATGTATTATTCAAAGGGAGTATTGGACGAACAGATTTACCTAATGGCGATTTCAATACATTGATTAATAGTATAAAAACGAAATTATTCAAGCTACCAGATGATGTTCGAGTATTTCCTGGACATGGAGATTCTACAACGATTGGAGAAGAAAAAGCAACAAATCCATTTTTGAATAGTTAAAAAAATCACTAACTTCAACGGATAAAACAACATTATAAATAATGCCAACTATTTCTACAGAGTTTCAAACTATCCAACAAGCAATTGTCCAAATCGCCACACCAGAATGTACTGGAATGGGGATTATTTGGATAGAGCGAGGTATTATTATTACTAGCCAACATTTAGTAGAAGGCGTACAAAGTGTTGTTGTTTCTAATTCAAAGGTTGCACCTCAACTCGCTAGAGTTCTTTTTACAGATGATGTGCATGATTTAGCTTTTGTAGAATTATCTGGAGATTTTGATGCACCCAAAGTTGAGTTTTCCCAATTAGATATACAGGCAGGCGATCAAGTATTTGCATTAGAAAAGAATATCAAAAGTGGCACAATCACTAAACCTATTCACCCTTTCTTTGACATTGAATATATTCAAACAGACATTTCTATTGATACTGAATATACTGGCACACCCTTAATGAGTGAAACGGAAGGTATTTTGGGTATTTATTCTGGACTTTTACAATACGGAATGAAAGGCGTAGGCTATGCGCTACCGACGCGGTACATATTCAAAGCATACGAAGATTATCAAAAAGGTGGTTCTGATATTGCAACTCGTTGTCGTAACTGTATGACTGTTGTGACGAATAAAAGTATTCAGGCAGAGTCGTGTTGCCAAAAATGTGGAGAAGTTGTGGAGTTACCAAGTCAATTTCCTGTTTATGAGCCACAAGGTGTTAGTCGAACTATTGAGGAACTCATCGAAGAAATAGGTTACGAACCTGCGTTGACGCGCCGAGGCCCGAATAATTGGGCATTGATTCAAGGAAGTGCAACCATCTATTTGGCTTATTATGAGCCACGAGGATATATTTTGGGTGATGCGTTTTTGTGTAAAATGCCTGAGGATAAGGCAACGGTTAATCGAATTTATGAGTTTTTATTGCGTCAAAATTACTTGATTAAAGGTTTGACTTTTAGTATTTATGAGAATGATATTGTCTTATCATTAATTATTTATGACCGACATCTGAATAATGATACTGCTGCTGAATTGCTTCAAACCTTGCTAGAACGAGCAGATTATTATGATAATGTGCTGGTTGAGGAATTGGGGGCGATTTGGAAGTGATAGTAAAACTACGACACCGTTAATAACAGTATTTTTCATAAAAAAACCAACCCCATCATCTGATAAGGCTGGTCAATAGAATTTCAAAATTCTAAATACAAGGGAGTAATTCTTACTTTACAAATCGTCTTGTTTCCATTTTTCCGTCAGTTCGCTGAATTGTAAGCATATATTGACCATTCGGCAAGTCAGTAGTTTCAATTGAAAATAAAGAATCTACAATCGAAAATTCACGTATAGGTTGCCCTAGTATATTATAAATAGTCGCCAGACCTTGCCCACCTTCTATATTCAATTGATTAGATACTGGATTAGGAAAAAGTCGAATTTCGGGCTGAGCACTTTGATTTTGAAGACTGACACTGATTACATGACTATATTCAAATTGTCCATCAAAATCAATTTGCATTAAACGATAATAATTCGTGTTGGTCAGAGTCAACTTATCAAAATAAGTATAGTTTTTTGTTTCTTGTGTTGTGCCATAACCTTGTATGAAATCGATAGTTTCCCAGTTTTTACCATCGTCACTTCTTTGAATATCAAAACCTTCATTATTTTTTTCCGTAGCTGTCTGCCAAGTAAGTTCTGCACCTTGTGCCACTTTCTGCCCTTTAAAAAAAGTCAACTCAACAGGAAGTCCATTAGGATTGTCCGCACGAATATATTTCAAATCACTATTGGTAAAGTCTTGATAAGAAATAGCAGGATTTCCGTCAATAACTGCCATACTTAATTGATTTCCCATCGCAGCAGAACCATCATCTAGTACTTCGTATGTTCCCCAAGAAGTGCCATTATTATCTTGACTTCTCAAGTATCTTAAATCTTGATCACCAAAACCTGTATAATAAGCAATCGCTGGTTGTCCATCTATTATCAACATTTCTGTTTCTTCTCCATAATGCGTCGCTGCTACTACTGGCGAACCCCAAGCTGAACCATTAGCATTTGATGCTCTTATATATATCAGTCTTTTGTTTGTGAAATCACTAAAAATAATGGCTGGTCTCCCGTTGACGGTTTCTAAAGAGGTATGCAATCCCACATCTCCACTAGAAAATACCGTCATAGGTGTACCCCAAGAACTACCTCCTGTATCATTCGCTCTCACATACATCAAATCTCCATTGGTTTCGTCATAATACGAAATAGCAGGTCGTCCATTGATAATTGATAAGCTTAGATGCTTACCAACATCACCCGTAGAAGCGACCAAAACAGGCGTATTCCAAGTAGTACCATTAGCATCTGCCGCTCTCACATAATACAAATCCTTATCATCACTATCATAATAAGCAATCGCAGGTCTTCCATTTACTTCTTGTAAGTCAATATGTTCAATAGCACTGCTAGAAACATTTGAAGCCACTACCACTGTGCTATTCCAAAAATCTCCCGCTGTATTACTAGCTCTCGTATAACGAATATCAAATAAGTTGTGTGCAGAATTAGCAATAGCAGGATTTCCATTAATAATCGCCATATCCATGCCATAAGCACCTGAAAAACTTCCATTATCCACTGTAATCGCTGAACCCCAAGTAGCCCCTTTAGTATCCGTAGCTCTTTGATATTTTATAACAAAGTTTGCGTTTACATCACAAAATGCAATAGCTGGTTTTCCATCTATTTCCAATAAAGAACTATGATAATAAGGTTGATTACCATTAATTAGGATACTTGCTCCTGGGTCGTTCCAATTAGATTGTGCGTGAATGTTAGAGGTCATATTTGTTGCTACAATGAATAACAAAACTAGAATTGAAGGAAGATGCTTGAAGTTCTTAATTGTGTAATTATTAACGTTCATAATAATAGTATTTTTCTTTTTTGTAGTAAAAATTATGGGTTCTTGCTACAAAGTTTTTTAAAATAAAAGGTCGAAATAAATTATAATTTGTTTTAGCTAAAATGATTATAAAGGCAAATTTGGAGGGAAAAGAGGGTTGAAATGTTCAGATAGGTCTATTCGGATATCTGAATGTACACTTTGGGCTATTTTTTTCAATTAAACATTTGATAATCAATGATTTAATTGATGTGCATAATCAGAAACATTTGTCTTGTCCAACAATTTTGGATGTCCGAATACCCAAAAACTATAGTTTCGGACAGTTAAATATCTGGTTAAGGGTGTTGAAAAAGGAGCTAAAAATAAAAAACTCGAAGACCTTGAAAGCCTTCGAGTTTCGATAAAAAATTATAATTGTGAATTAAGTAATACTTATTTTTTTAAAAATAGTACTACTCCATTAAAGCCACTTTCCTTGTTTCTTGCTTTTTATATTGACTCGGTGTCATTTTAGTATTTTTTTTAAAAGCTGTATAAAATGTACTTTTAGAATTAAAACCCGCTTCGTAAGCAATAGATACAATCGTATAATGTTCCAATTTTGGATTAACTAGCATTGCTTGCGCTTCTTTGACTCGGTATTTATTAATAAAATCTAAAAAATTACATCCTAATTTCTCATTAATAGTCTGTGATAAATGATGTGAAGGAATATCAATTTGTTTGGAAAGGTCTGCTAATGTCAAATCAGAAGCTAGAAATGGTTTTTCTACGTCCATGAATAGCGTTAATTTTTTCACATAAAAATCCTTCTTATCTCCTTGCAAAGTTGATTTTTCATAGCGTTGTTTTTGTTGTTCTGTCGAGTTAGGGATTAACATTTGATGAGGAAAGACATGAAACAAACTCGGTTTGACCAATATAGCAATGCGAATAGAAATAGCAAAAATCAACATCAAACTAAAAATAGCGGTCGCTACATTAAGCTGATAACCAACTATATTAGTAGAGAAAACTATTACTATCGCCCCAAAAATGGGTAATAATAATATTACTGAAAAATATAATAACCAACGGTGAAAAATAAAATCAATATACGAAGTGGTATTATCTAAATGCTTTCTGTAAGTCAGAACCAATTGAATGCAAATTATAAAATAAATAATCGGATGAAGCAACCTTATCAACATGATCCAAGGCGGTACGCCCATGGAGCCAGTTTCTCTCCAAGTGACAAAAGCAATAAATTTTTCGGAACCTGATTGCAAATAAAACGGAACAAAATAAAGCAATCCTACTAAAGCAGGTATGAAATGTAACCAAAGCTTTGGTTTAAGTTTAAAATCCTTTTGGGTGCAAGCTCTAATGTAAAAATAAGCCAGAGGTCCAAATATCAAGAAAGTAAAAAAATGAATATGAACAACATGAATGAATTGTTCTAAAATGCCTAATAAAAATAGCATCCCTGGCAATAAAAAAGTTACAACGACGAGTAATAAGCCACCTAAATAGGAGTTTGCTTGATAACGAACAGACTTTTTGAATAACAGGTGAATTCCCGTGAAAGTACATTCATAAAATGAAATAATCGTAACTAGATTGAGTAGAGTAATAGTATGATAATCTGTAATTTGTTCCATCTACACTTAACAATTTATGGTAATTTTTCATAAAAACGTAAGATAAGAATAAGAACTAATTTTATAAAAAAACATATCAAAAAAATTTAATATGTAAATTCTAATTAATCAACATTCCAACAAAAATTTACTTTCTAGCCTAAACTCTCAAGACTCCCTTTTTCAGAAAATGATAATAACTATCATCAATCTGCGTCATCGGAACAGAGAAAATTGCAGGTTTTTCTCCCAAGTGCATTTCTATAATTTTATCTTCAATCGTTTGATATAATAGAGCTTTCGTTTTGATAAGTAAAAGCGTTTCTACTGAGTCCACAATTTTACCATTTTCCCAAGTTTTACAATGATTAGAAGCGATAATATTGACGTGATTTGTCATTCTCTCTTTGAGAATAGTCTCTGCAATTGCAATCGCTATATCATGTTTTTTTACTGTAACATACATCATTACCATACTCTTTCGTTTTTATTTTTAAAAAAAATAATTCTGAAAACTTATCAGCCATCCATCACTTTCTATTACTCCAAACGCCCCAAAGACCAATCTAAAGCTATTATTGAAGTTTGTAATTTTGCCTTTAATTCAATCAATTTTAATTGAGCATTAATCAATTTATTTTCACGCGAATTCACCACAAAAAGCGAACTCTCACCCATATCAAATTTACGGCGTTCAGCGTTTAATAATGTTTTATAATTGCCAATATTAGCTTCAGAAAGTCTAATTTGGTCTTTCAAGTTTTCGATTTGACTATTATAATATAATGCCTTGTTAGACAATTCTAATTCCTTTTGACTACGTTTGAGTAGTGTTTCTTGTCTTTTAATATCATTCAGTTGAAGCTCTGCGCGTGCCGTTCTCATTGGAATAGGCATGGCAAATTCTAATCCCCATTTGAAATTATTAATAGACATATCAGCGGCATTTTCACCGCCAAGAGGTTCAGCCAAAAAATTATAATTGATGTTCAATTTAGGCTTCAATTTTTCCTTTTTCCAACGCCTTTCTACATCTAAGTTTTTTATTTTTAAATCATATAAAAGCAAATCGGGATGAACTGAGGGCAAGTCTCCAATGAAATTCGCCAAACTATCAATAGTTCCTTTTGGACTTTTAAAAAGTGAAACCTGAGGCGTAACAACATTAGGTTGTAACTGCAAAGGTTGACCATTTTCATCCCAAAGAAAATTAGTCAATTCAAGCGTTGTTTTCTGGAATTTTACAAACGCTTTGCTATATGTAATTTGCCTATCTTGTAATTGAATAAAGGCTTCTAGGGTGTCAATAGCCGCTTTGTCTCCTTGTTGAAAAGTAATTCTTAAACCATTTAAACGCAACCTAGCTAACTCAATTGCTTGCTGATAAGTTTGTAATTCGTTCCCCATTGCGACCCATTCCCAATAAGCCATTGTTCCTTCAAAGACCAAATCATTCAGGAGTTTTCGGCGTTCAATATCGGTCATAGAAGCGAAAATCTCTGCTTGTCGAAGCGTTGCTCGACGTTCATCTATCAATAATCCTTGCAACAGCGGCATCGAAACGCCAGCATAAACCAACCCAGCCGTTGGTACTGTATTTTCATTATTAATATAAATACCTTGATTATTGTCATAACCTGCTTTGAACTCTGCCCCAAAGTTGGTTGGTACTTTAACGCCAGCGGATAGATTTCTGAAATAAGACTTTTTATCAAATTCCTTTTGGTCAAAATAGGTATAAAGCTGCGGATCGAAACCACCCTTCGCACTTCTAATAATTTGTTCTCCTTTAGGTCTTAGAAGTCTAGCCCTTTGAGCAATCGGGTGATT